>DATEOL010000186.1:0-3075 GCA_035274025.1 Gemmatimonadales bacterium
TTTGCTGCCCTTGCCCCCGGCCGGGGGACGATCCCGGCGACGCCGGGCCGCCAAGCGAAGGGCGGTACCGCTGAGCTGGGATACCTGCACTGCGGACCTGCTGGCGCGGGACACTTCGTGAAGATGATCCACAACGGGATCGAGTACGGACTCATGGCCGCGTACGCCGAGGGGTTCAATATCCTTCGCCATGCGGACGCCGGCCACGCCCAGCGCGAAAGCGACGCCGAGACGACCCCGCTCCGTCATCCCGAGCACTATCGGTACGACTTCGACCTGGCCGACATCGCCGAGCTGTGGCGCCGCGGGAGTGTGATCCCCTCGTGGCTCCTCGACCTTACCGCCTCGGCGCTCGCGGCCGATCCCTGGCTCGAGGGCTTCGGAGGCCGGGTCGCCGACTCGGGCGAGGGCCGCTGGACCGTAAACGCGGCGGTGGACGAAGGCGTGCCCGCGTTTGTGCTCACGGCCGCGCTCTATTCCCGCTTCAGCTCACGCGACCAGGACCTCTTCCAGAACAAGGTCCTCTCGGCCATGAGACTTGGCTTCGGCGGCCACGTGGAGAAGAAGTGAACCAGCCTGACCGTCCCCGCTCGGACGCACTGGTCTTCTTCGGCATCACGGGCGATCTGGCGTACAAGAAGATCTTCCCCGCGCTCCAGAACATGGCACGGAAAGGCCGGCTCAACGTGCCGGTCGTTGGGGTGGCGAGGTCGGGTTGGACGCTCGAGCAACTGGTGGAGCGCGCGCGGGCCAGCGTGACGGAGCACGGTGGTGGCGTCGATGCAAAAGGATTCGAGATCCTTGCCGCCAGTCTCCGCTACATCGACGGCGACTACAACGATCCAGCCACCTTCACCCGGCTCAAGCAGGAGCTCGGTGAGGCGAAGCACCCGCTGCATTACCTGGCCGTTCCTCCCAGCATCTTCGCGGCGGTCATCCGCAACCTTTCGGGCGCCGGATGCACCGCGGACGCGCGCATCGTAGTGGAGAAACCCTTCGGGCGCGACCTGCCGTCGGCCCGGGAGCTCAACCACGTCCTCCACGAGGTCTTTCCGGAGCAGAATATCTTCCGGATCGATCACTACCTCGGCAAGGAAGCGGTGCAGAACATCCTGTACTTCCGCTTCGCCAACGCGTTCCTGGAGCCGCTGCTCAATCGCAACTACGTCGAGAACGTGCAGATCACGATGGCGGAGTCCTTCGGCCTGAGCGGCCGGGGAAAGTTCTACGAGGAGACCGGGGTCATCCGCGACGTGATCCAGAATCACCTGTTCCAGGTGGTGAGCTACCTCGCGATGGAGGCGCCCGCCGCCAGCTATGACGAGGCCATCCGGGACGAGCAGACCAAGGTGCTGAGGACCATTCGCCCCCTCAGCCCGGAATTCCTGGTGCTGGGGCAATTCGACGGGTACCGCGCCGAAGCGGACGTGGCGCCGGATTCAAAGGTCCCGACCTACGCGGCGCTGAGGCTGCACGTGGACTCCTGGCGCTGGGAGGGTGTCCCCTTCTACGTGCGTGCGGGGAAGAAGCTCGCGACCACGGTGACGGAAGTCATGGTGGAGCTGCGCCAGCCGCCCCCGGTCGTCTTCCCCGAGCCGTCGACTCCGCTGGGCAATTACGTGCGATTCCGGCTGGGACCCCGGGTTGCGATTGCACTGGGCGCCAAGGCCAAGCATCCCGGTGAATCGATGCGGGGCGATCCGATCGAGCTCAGCGTGATGGAAGAACCGGAGCAGGGAAGCAATTCACGGATGGACCCGTACGAACGCCTCCTTGGCGACGCGATGGCGGGCGACGCGACCCTGTTCGCGCGGCAGGACACCGTCGAGGTCGCCTGGGCGATCGTCGATCCGCTGCGGCAGGGCCCCGGCGTAGTTCACCCCTACGAACCCGGATCCTGGGGACCGCCGGAGGCGGACCGGCTGGTGGCGGACGTCGGTGGCTGGAATACGCCGCAGTGAGCAGTGAGCAGTAAGCAGTGAGCAGTAAGCAGTAAGTGAGGCCGTGTGCCTCACTGCTCACTGCTCACTGTTCACTGCTTACTTGCCGGCATCGAGAACCCGCTTCCGCTCCGCCCACGATACTCCGTTCTTGAACCAGTCCGGCTCCGGCTCCCCCTTGAGCCAGTGCCCGAACCACTGCAGGATCCGCCGATGATAGTCGACCTGGTTCTCCTTCTTCCGGAGACCGTGATCCTCACCCGGATAGACCAGCATCACGAAATCCTGTTTCCCGGCCCGGCGTGCGAAGTTGTAGAACTCGATCCCCTGGTGCCAGTCGACCGTTCCGTCGGCATCGCCGACTTCCATCAGCATCGGCGTCTTGAGATTGGCGATCGACGCCGCTGGTGAATTGCGGACGTGGGCCTCGAACGCTTCCCAGGGCGGGGCACCCATGCGCGCCTGGCCGGTCTCCCAGTGATCGAACTCGGCGATTCCCGGCGTCCAGTGGATCGCCCCCGCGAAGCTGAGGAAATTGGTGATGGGCGCGCCGGCCACCGACGCGGCGAAGATGTTGGTCTGGGTCGGGATGTACGTGGCCTGGTACCCACCCCAGGAGTGGCCGATGAGTCCCACCCGTGCGGAATCGATGAGACCGCGGGCGACGATCGAGTGCACCGCCGGGACGACGGCATCCACGGCCGAGCGGCCCGGGTCTCCGCCGCGATAGACGATGTCGGGCAGCAGGACGAAGTAGCCCTGCTGGGTCCACGCCGTGAAGTTGTAGTAGTTACGCTCGGTGGGGGGCTGCCAGCCGTGCAGGTTCTGGGACAGCAACTCGTAAGTGTACACGATCATCGGGTACTTCCGGGCCGGATCGTGATTGGCAGGGTAGAGCAGGACGCCCTGCAGCGGCTTTCCCGCCGCACTCGTGAAGGCGACCAGCTCCGACTTGCCCCAGGCGACATCGGCCATGAACGGGTTGAAGGCGCTCACCTGCCTTGCGTCGGCCAGCGTCGGTCCGCCGACGAACCAATCGGGCGCATCATCAAAACGCTCACGGGTCCAGGCCAGGACATGCGCGCTGTCCGCCCGCATGAGACGGACGACGCGCGCGTCGTCCCAGACCAGCCGC
>DATEOL010000187.1:0-5878 GCA_035274025.1 Gemmatimonadales bacterium
TCGGCGCTGCGTTTGGCGGTGTGGTCACCTCCGTCGTCAACGACGTGATCATGCCGCCGATCGGGCTCGCGCTCGGCCAGGTGGACTTCAAGGACCTCTTCGTCCTGCTCAAGGAAGGCACCACGCCGGCACCCTACGCGACGGTTGCCGCGGCGAAGGCCGCGGGCGCGGTGACGCTCAACTGGGGTGCGTTCGTGAATACCGTCATCAACTTCCTCATCGTCGGCTTTGCGATCTTCATGATCGTCCGCGTGGCCAACCGGCTCAACCGGAAGCCGGAACCGGCCCCGGCGGCGCCGACGAAGGAATGCCCCTACTGTCTCTCGAGTGTGCCGCTCAGGGCGACACGCTGCCCTCATTGCACCTCCGAGCTCAAGGCCGCCTGATGCGTTCGATCGTCTCAATCGCCCTAACCGCCCTAACCGCCCTAACCGCCTCAACCGCCGTCGGTCAGGATGCTCCCCCCAAGCCAGTGAAGGCGACCGGCGACATCAGCTTCGTCAAGACCGGCGGCAACACCGACGTACTGAGCCTGGGAGTGAGCGACAAGATCGAGTGGAAGACCTCGGACCGGTTCACGCTCAAGCACCAGTTCGGCTGGGTCTACGGCGAGACCGATGACGCGACCAGCGCCAACGCGCTTCTCACCGGGCTCCGCGGGGAGTATTCCCTCACCAAGCGAGTCGTGGTCTTCACGGGTGTGAACTACGACTACAACATTTTCGCGGGCGTGAAGCGGCGGTTCGAAGAGTACGCCGGTCTCGGCTTCGTCCTCATCGACAAGCCAAGGGACATCCTGCGATTCGATGCCGGCATCTCCTACTTCCAGGAGTGGCCGCTCAACACCGATGTGAGCAACAACTTCCTCGCCGGGCGTTTCGCCGGCGACTATAAGCACCTGTTCGCCGAGAAGGCGTACTTCCAGCAGATCGTGGAGTTCATCCCGAACTTCGAGGTCTCCGACGACTACCGGCTCAATTCGGAGACCGCGCTGGTGGCCCCGATCAGCGGGAACTTCGCGATCAAGGTGGGATACCTGGTTCGCTATCGCGGGCTCCCGCCGGATGGTGTGAAGAAGACGGACACCGTGTTCCGCACGGGGCTCCAGGTGACGTACTAATGACTGACGCGTTCTCCCAGGCGATTACCGAAGGCTACGGATTCCCCGATCCGTCGCTTGTCCTCGGCTCCCCATTGCTCGACGGCAAGGTTGCGAGCACCGCGCACGTGCGAGTGCCGCTTTCGATGCTGAATCGTCACGGGCTCGTGGCCGGCGCCACAGGCACCGGAAAGACGAAAACGCTCCAGCTCCTGACCGAACAGCTCTCGCGCGTCGGCGTCCCGGTCTTCTGCGCCGACATGAAGGGCGACCTCACTGGCCTTTCCGCGCCCGGTGTCTCCAACGCGAAAATCGAGGAGCGCTCGAAGGCGACCGGCGTTCCGTTCCAGCCTTCGGCCTGTCCGGTGGAATTCCTGAGCCTCACCGGAGCCAACGGCCAGCAGCTCCGTGCCACGGTCAGCTCGTTCGGCCCACTCCTCCTCGGCCGGGTGCTCGATTGCAACGACACCCAGCAGAGCGTGCTGTCGCTGATCTTCAAGTTCTGCGACGACAAGGGGCTGCTGCTGCTCGACCTTCCGGACCTCAAGGCGGTCCTGACCTGGCTGACCAACGAGGGCGCCGCGGAGCTCAAGGAATACGGCGGGATCACCAAGGCCACGGCGGGGGTGATCCTCCGCAAGGTGATCGAGCTGGAGCAGCAGGGCGCGGAGAAGTTCTTTGGCGAGCCGGAATTCGACGTCGATGACCTCCTCCGCGTCGAGAATGGCCGCGGAGTGGTGAGCATCCTCGAGTTGACCGACCTTCAGGACCGGCCCGCCCTCTTCAACACGTTCATGATGTGGCTCCTCGCCTCGCTCTGGCGCGAGCTTCCCGAAGTAGGTGACGTCGAAAAGCCGAAGCTGGTCTTCTTCTTCGACGAGGCCCATCTCCTGTTCGACAGCGCCAGCAAGGCGTTCCTGGAACAGATCGAGCACGTCGTGCGGCTCATCCGCTCGAAGGGCGTCGGCGTCTTCTTTGTCACCCAGACCCCGAAGGACGTGCCGGCCGACGTGCTCGCGCAGCTGGGTAACCGGGTGCAGCATGCGCTCCGCGCGTTCACGCCGGATGATGAAGAAAAGCTCAAGGCGACGGCGCGGACTTTTCCCAGGTCGGCGTTCTACGACATCCCGGCCACGCTCACCTCGCTCGGGATCGGCGAAGCGCTGATCACGGTGATGTCACCGCGCGGCATCCCGACGCCGGTCGTGGCGACCCTCCTGATCCCGCCCTCGAGCCTGATGGGCGCGATCGATCCCGCCGCGGTGACGAAGCAGGTCCAGGCCTCGCCACTTTACCGGCGCTACGCTCAGGCGATCGATCGCGAGAGCGCGCGCGAGAAGCTGATGGCACGGGCGAAAGAATCCGAAGAGGTAGAAGTACCGCAGGGGTACCCGACATCGCGCGCACCGCGGCGCGAAGAGCAAAGCACCGCGGGCAAGGTTGCAGGTGCGGTGCTCAAGAGCACCGTCGTGGCAGCAATTGGCCGGGAGCTGATTCGCGGTGTTTTCGGGGTGCTGGGACTCAAGAAGCCGCGCCGTCGATAATCGCGTAGCTGGCGGAGATCCATACTGCTGTCCACAGATCCACACCGATTACCCGTCTCAGCGTCTCAGCGTCTCAGCGTCTCTTCGTCTCTTCGTCTCTTCGTCACATCGTCTCAGCGTCTCCAGAGGCCATGTTTCGTGGCGATGTCTGCAGTGCCTTCAGCAACGCTGAGTTGTTGAGTCGATGTGACGCTGAGACGCTGAGACGATGAGACGCTGAGACCTACTTCACTTCGCGCGCAATCCGGACGAGCTCCCAGTACGGCGGCCAGTATCCCTGCGCCTTCTCGATTTCCTCGGCACGCACTCGAACCCGCGATGCCCAGGCTTTCTCAACCGCGGAGAACTCGCGGTTCCTGAGCGCTGACGCCGCGGACATCCCTTCCGGCACCGGTCCCTTGCTGCCCGCCTTCACCTTCATCCAGCTGTACGCCTTCATCACCCGGCCCACCGGCAGCAGGTACCAGGGATAACCGAGCTCGTCACCCGCCTCGGCGCCCTCGAGCATCACGTCGATCACCGCGTTGTCGATGTGGTCATCTCTGAGCGCCTTCGGGTCGCGCCATTCGGCGACTACCACGAGCTGCGGATCGTACTCCAGGTCGGACGGCTCCTGGGTCTCGAAGTGGGTGACCCCAAATCCCGCGAGCCAGCGTCGAAGGCCAGGCGTCGAGATGGTGGAGAGTCGGGTCCAGAGAGTCACCCCCTGGTCCCGGTAGGCCGATGAGGCCACCTCGGAGCAGAAAAGCTTCGAGGCATCCTGGTAATCCATTGCGAAGTCGTAAGGAATGTGGCCCGACCGGGCCCGTTCCAGCGCCAGGGACGCCGCCCGGTGGGGCAGCATCGGGTCTCCCGAGATAATGGGAACATCCGCCCGCGGGCGGAGTACCATGATTCTGAGCTTGCGATCCTCGAGGTAGCGTTCCGCGCCGGCGATTGCCACGCCGTTCTCGATGTGCGCCTCGATCACCGATACATCGCCGGAAGAGTCCACGTGCACCAGCGCCACGTGGGAGAAATTCCCCGGGTAGTCACTGCCTCGCGCGATCAGCGCCGAGGTGGGGGCCCCGCCGCGACTTACCAGCATGTCCCCGGAGTGTATCCGGACCCCGTGAACCAGCGCGGACGGCGTTGCCGAAGGCTCGTCCCGCCCTCGCAGGACCGGTTCGACCACGCCCGGCTGCTGGAGCATCACTTCCTCGATAGCGGTGCGAGCACCATACAGGAGTCGGTACAGCCGCTCCCTCGCGCCGGCGGCCTCGAGGTCCCAGTGCCGCGACTCGTCCTTGACCAGCTCCCGCAACAATCGTCCCTGCTCGACATACCGCCCAACGCGGCCGGGACAGGCGGCGGCGACCGGTGCCCATCTGAACCAGGCGGTTTCGAGCGAATCGAAGATTACGGCCGCCGGGTCATAGGCGCCGGTCGCGAGGGTGTCGAGCCATCGCGACACCGCCCATGCGTCGGCCGAATCGGAGCCGGTGCATCCGGCTTTCCGCTCCTCGATGAAGCGGGCCTCGAGAGCATACCACAGGGAGTCGCGTCCCCAGGAAAAGGCGGCACTCGTGGCCTCCGATGGTGCCGGCGTCGGGGAAGGCTCGGGCAGCGGGAGAGCCAACAGGGCAATGCATGCGGTGGCGGCGCCCAGCAGGCGGAGTAACATGGAGGGATAGTAGCAGGTCAAATCGAGAACGAGGATTTCATGCCACGACTCACGCGCCCGCGTCTGGCGGTCAAGACCGTCGACGTCTCGGGCGATCCGGCCCTGGTGACCCAGGCCCTGCTCGGTGCGCTGCAGCGCGTCCGCAACGGCGACTTCGATGCCCAGCTCCCCACCACGTGGACGGGCATGGACGGCAAGATCGCCGACACCTTCAACGACATCGTCGCCGCCAACCGCCGCATGGCCGAGGAGCTCAAGCGGGTCGGCACGGTGGTGGGCCGGGAGGGCAGGACCCGCGAGCGGGTCCGCTTCGAGCACACCAAGGGCGCCTGGGGCGAGATGGAGACCTCGGTCAACACGCTGATCGATGACCTGCTCCGTCCGACGACGGAAGTCACCGGCGCCATCTCGGCGGTGGCCGAGGGCCACCTCGATCAGACGCTCCGGCTCGACGTCGACGGCCGTCCCCTCCAGGGCGAATTCCTCCGCTCGGCGACGATCGTGAACACGATGATCCAGCAGCTCTCCGTGTTCACTTCCGAGGTGACCCGCGTCGCGCGCGAAGTCGGCAGCGCCGGCAAGCTCGGCGGCCAGGCCACGGTCCCGGGCGCGAGCGGCGTCTGGCGTGACCTCACCGACTCGGTCAACTCGATGGCCTCGAACCTCACCGCGCAGGTGCGGAACATCTCCGAGGTCACGATCGCCGTCGCGAACGGCGACCTGTCCAAGAAGATCACCGTTGACGTGCGCGGTGAAATCCTGCAGCTCAAAGACACCATGAACACCATGGTGGAGCAGCTGCGGTCGTTCGCCGCCGAAGTCACGCGCGTGGCGCGCGAGGTCGGCACCGAGGGCAAGCTGGGCGGACAGGCCGTGGTGCCGGGCGTCGCGGGCACCTGGAAGGACCTGACCGATTCCGTGAACGCGATGGCCGGCAACCTCACGGCGCAGGTGCGGAACATCGCGGAAGTCACCACCGCCGTCGCCCGCGGCGACCTCTCGCGCAAGATCACCGTGGACGTGCGGGGCGAGATCCTCGAGCTCAAGGACACCATCAACACGATGGTCGACCAGCTCAACGGCTTCGCCGAGGAAGTCACCCGCGTGGCCCGCGAAGTCGGCACCGAAGGCAAGCTGGGCGGGCAGGCGCAGGTGCCGGGCGTGGGCGGCACCTGGAAGGACCTCACCGACAACGTCAACCGGATGGCGTCGAACCTCACGGCGCAGGTCCGCAACATCGCCGAGGTCGCGACCGCCATCGCGCGCGGCGACCTCTCGCGGAAGATCACCGTGAACGTGAGCGGCGAGATCCTGCAGCTCAAGGAAACGCTCAACACGATGGTGGACCAGCTCAACGCATTCGCGGGAGAAGTCACGCGGGTTGCGCGCGAGGTCGGCACCGACGGTCGCCTCGGCGGCCAGGCGGTGGTGCCCGGTGTGGCCGGAACGTGGAAGGACCTCACCGACAACGTCAACTCGATGGCGTCGAACTTGACGGCGCAGGTCCGCAACATCGCGGACGTCGCGGCCGCCGTGGCGCGCGGTGACCTCTCCAGCAAGGTGACGGTCGAC
>DATEOL010000188.1:0-10332 GCA_035274025.1 Gemmatimonadales bacterium
ACCCCAGTCCTCCTCTTCCTCCGGCGCGGCCACGAGGGCCCAGGGACTTCCGGCCACGGTCTCGAGGTCGCGGCCACACTCGGGACACTGCACGATCTCGCCGGCCAACACGTCATCGGCGAGGGGTACCTGGGCGGCGCAATCAGGACATTCAGCGGACAATGCCATTCTGAAATCTCCCATCAAGCAGTGAGCAGTGAGCAGTGAGCAGTGAGGAGTGAGGAGTGAGGAGTGAGTAGTACCGTCGTGAGCGGTTTCGAGCCTTGCTGCTCACTGCTCACTGCTCACTCATCACTCCCCACTGCTTACTCCAAAAAGCAAAAAAGCCAGCCGACCTTCGGCTGGCGTACGGATCGCGGCGGCTCTGCGCGCGTGCGATGCGTCTCTGGGCTAGGACACAGCCCGCCAGCCGGCCGGTTGGCCGAGGCGCTTGCTGGTCTTTCGCTTGAGCGTCCGCATTCGCCAAATCAACCGGGTCGAGGGCCCAAAATCAAGCGTTGCCCTGCTGTGAATTGTGTGAAGGATCTGCAAAATCCTCGCGGGCTTCCGGCGGCAGCCCGTAGGGGGAGACATGCGCATACTCCCCCTCCTTTTCCTCTCGCTGGTGTCGTCCCTCGAGGCCCAGGGACGGTCCCTCCCATTTGATTCCGGCTGGGACTTTTCCGGCGCGGAAACCCGGTCGATCGGCACCTTCCTCGGCCGCGAGTCGCTGCGGCTCCGGAATGGGGTCGCGATCCGCCCCGATGTCTCACTGGAGGACGGCACCATCGATTTCGACCTGGCCGTCACCGACGCGCGCTCCTTCGTTTACATCCAGTTCCGGCAGGTGGGGGACGGGGAGAACGAGGAGATCTACCTCCGACCCCACAAGACCAACCTGCCTGATGCCGTTCAGTACGCGCCGGTGTTCCGCGGCCAGAGCGCCTGGCAGCTCTTTCACGGACCGGGAAACACCGCGCGGGTGCCGATTCCCCGGGGTGCATGGGTCCACGTTCGACTCGTCCTCAAGGGCCAGCGTGCCGCCTTCTACCTCGGCGACACGACGAAGCCGGTCATGGTGATCCCGGAGCTGGCGCGGCCTGCGCGCGCCGGCTCGATCGCGCTCCGTGCCTTCACGCCCCAGGGCGGCGCGCCGGAAGGAGAGTTCGTCGCGGCGTATTCGAACGTCGTGGTGCGGCCCGGCGTCGGGCCCGCCACGATGCCGGCCGCGCCGGAACGGCCGGTGCCCGCAAACCTGGTGAAGTCGTGGCAGCTCTCTCCCGCGTTCGTTCCACCGCAAGGAAGGCTTCGCGCGCTGCCCGCCGATCTGCTCGCGAACCGTGCGTCGTGGCCTTCACATCCGGTCGATCGTGAGGGCAGGCTGATCCTGGACCGCTACCTCTCACGCGCGGGACAGGACGCCCGCTCGGCCGCGGTGCTCCGGCTGGTCGTCCCCGCGGACGGCGACACGGTGCGGCGGCTCGATCTCGGATTCAGTGACGAGTACCTCCTCTTCGTGAACGGGAGGCCGGTCTCCGGAGGCGATGCCTTCTACCGGTTCGACAACCCGCGAGGCGACGGAGTGATCCACGCCGGACAGTCGGTGGCGTACCTGCCGCTGCATCGAGGAGACAACGAAGTGCTCATCGTGCTCCTCGATGTCTTCGGGGGGTGGGGAATCATCGGAGTGCTCCAGTAGGACCTGGGCATGCCCGGCCCGGAAACAGCAATCAGAAATCTCAGAATGCGGATCTCAGCAGGAGAAGTGTTCTCCGCATTCCGAGATTTCTGATTGTTTTTCGCTCCATCAGTGCAAAGTATCTGTCCGGCCGCGTCCCATTAGCGGTTCACAGCTGGCAGCGAGTAGCTTGTAGCCCAACTTTCACGAGGTCCCGACCATGTTTCGCATCCGGAACATCGCATTGCTTCTCACCCTGGCGCTGCCGGCGGCTGCCGTAGCCCAGGCTCCCAACTTCAGCGGCACCTGGGTCCTTCAGAACGACAAGAGCGACTTCGGCATGATGCCGGGGCCCACCAGCCGCACCGATGTGATCACCCACGCCGAGCCCAAGCTCACGATCAAGCGGTCGATCGACTCCGAGCAGACGGGGAAGGTGTCGTCGGATCTGGTCTACGCGGTCGACGGCAAGGAATGGAAGAACACGACGTCGGACGGCACGGAGATCACCAGCACGCTCAAGTGGGACGGACCGGTGCTCGTCGTGACCAGCCAGATCTCGACGCCCAATGGTGATGCGACGATCACCGACCGGTTCTCCCTGTCGGCCGATGGAAAGACGCTCACCCAGGAACGGGCGATTTCGATCCAGGGGCAGGAGCTGACGCAGAAGATGGTTTTGGCGAAGCAATAGGACCCCAATAAGGCCCTTAGGGCTTTAATGCAGCGTAGACCAGTTTGCGGAAGGTATTGTCGAGGTCGTGCGCGCCGAAGGGGAAGAACTGCGTCATTACGACGGCAGCAAGCTTGTTGGCCGGGTCCACCCAGAAGAAGGTGTTCGCGTAGCCACCCCATCCTGCCGCCCCCACGGGGCCCATGGTCTGATCCTGCACATCGACGACGACGGCAAAGCCCAGTCCGAACCCGGTCGTCCGGATCGGGTCGGCTGCCATGAGCGCGATCGGCACCGCTTCGCCGGGAAGCTGGTTGCGCAGCATCTCCGCGACCGTCTTCCGCTGCAGGATCCGCACGCCGTCCAGCTCGCCGTAGTTCAGAATCATCTGCATGAAGCGCAGGTAGTCCTGGGTCGATGAGATGAGCCCGCCACCACCCGAGAGCAGCGTCACTTTTTTCGTGTAGGTCCCCGAGTCGGGCGAGTCGGCCAGGATCCAGCTGGCACCCGCGCGCGCGTAGTATCCGGTGAAGCGGGAACGCTGGTCTGCCGGCACCTCGAAGAAGGTGTCCGGCATCTTGAGCGGACCGGTCACCCGCGCGGCCAGGAACCTGTCGAGTGTCATGCCCGACGCGACCTCTATGACTCGCCCCGCCACATCGGTGCTGAACCCGTAGTTGAACACGGTGCCCGGCTGCGCGATCAGGGGCAGCTCGGACAGGCGGGTCATGAACTCGCCCAGGTCCTTCGACTGCTCGGATGGCCGAGCCTTCATGTAGAGCGAGTCGACGTGGGTGGCGCCGAAGAAACCGTAGGTGAGTCCCGAGGTGTGCCGCAGGAGGTCACGCACGGTGACTGGCCGGTTCGGCTCCACCAGACCCGACGCGGTGTAAACCTTCATCTTCCCGATTTCCGGGATGTACTTCGAAACCGGGTCCTCGAGCCTGACCTTGCCTTCCTCGACCAGGACCATGAGTCCCGTCGTCACGATCGGCTTGGTCATCGAGTAGATCCGGAACAGGTCGTTCTTCTCCATCGCATCCGCCGGCGTCACTACCCGGCTGCCGAACGCCTTCCAGTGCGCGACCTTCCCGTTCCTGGCGATGGCGACCACGATGCCCGGCAGCTTCTGGTCGTTTACCAGGGCATTCATTGCCGAATCGAGTCGGGCCAGCCCGGCCGCGGAGAGCTGGGCCGATTCGGGCGTCGTCGTGGGAAGTCCCTGGGCGGAGAGGGCGGATAAGGCGGATAAAGCGGATAGTGCGAGGGCGTGCATGGGAAACCAGTGGGGACGTGGGTACGAAAGATAGACCAGCCATTCAATCGCCAGCTCACCAGATCGCGAGATCGCTAGTTACTTTTTGCTTCCCATGCGCACCGCAGCGGCCGTTGGCCGGGAACGTCTCGACCTCCTCGATCCCCACGAAATCGCCCGTCTGGGCGGGATCGAGGTCGTTACCGAGGGCATCGTGGAGGGGTTTCTCTCCGGGCTCCACCGGTCGCCCCGGCGCGGATTTTCGGTCGAATTCGCCGAGCACCGGGCCTACCAGCTGGGCGACGAGCCCCGCTATGTGGACTGGAAGCTGCTCGCCCGGACCGATCGCCTCTACGTCAAGCAATACGAAGAAGAGACCAACCTGCGGGCGATGCTGGTGCTCGACGCCAGCCGCTCGATGGCGTGGACCGGGGCGCCCGGCGAGCGACTCACCAAGCTCGCCTACGCGCGACTGCTCTCGGCCGCGCTTTCGCTGGTGCTGCTGCGCCAGCGGGACGCGACCGGACTCATCACCTTCGACGACGAAGTGCGGCGGATTCTCCCGCCCCGCGCTCGCCGGGGGCATTGGTACCAGCTTCTCGCAGCCCTGCAGAACACCGAGCCGGGAAAGGGCACCGCGGCGGAGCCCGCGCTTCGCCGGGTGGTAGATCAGCTCCGTCGCCGCGGCCTCGTGGTCTTCATTTCCGACCTCCTGCTCGACCGGGACCTCGCCCTCAAGGCGCTTCGCTTCCTCGCGCACCGCGGTCACCAGGTGCTGGTGCTCCACCTGATGGATCCGGGCGAGCAGCATCTCTCCGGCGTGATCGAGGCGCGATTCCAGGATCCCGAGACGGGTCAGTCCGTCATCCTGCGCCCGCAGGACTGGGCCGGCGCGTACGACCGCACCGTCAAGGAATCACTGACCGCGTGGCGGATCGGGCTGCGGCGGCACGGCATCGCCTATGAAGTGGTGACCACCGATACGCCGTTCGGGACCGCGCTGCGGCACGCGCTGGTGCGGGCGACCGGAGTGGCATGATCGCGTTCGCCACGCCCTGGGCGCTGGTCGGTCTTGTCGCGGCGCTGGTCCCGGTCCTCCTCCATCTTTTCGCGCGTCGCGAGCCGCCGACGGTGGAGTTTCCCGCCGTGCGATACCTCAGCGAGACCGCGCGAGTCCATCAGCGCCGCCTCAACCTCGAGCATTGGCTGCTGCTCCTCGCGCGCACCCTGCTCATTGTCCTGCTGGTGCTCGCCGCCGCGGGGCCGACATCGCCGCGCGGCGGCGCCGGGACCCACGCTCCGACGGCGATGGTGGTCATCCTCGACAATTCCCTGTCGAGCGGCGTCACGGCGGGCGGCGTTCCCGCGATCGATGGACTCAAGAAGGCCGCGCGGGGCATCCTCGATCGGGCGACCGCGGACGACCGGCTCTGGCTCGTCACCACCGATGGCCTGGCGCGCCGGGGCTCGCGCGAGGAGCTCAAGCAGATCGCGGATACCCTGCGCCCTTCGGCGTTCCGGCTCGATCTCGGTGAGGCCATCGGACTGGCGCGCGACGTGTTGTCGGGCGAGACGATGCCGGGCGAAGTGATGGTGGTGAGCGACCTGCAGGCCTCCGCGCTCACCCCCGCTCGGGGGACCGGCGCGGTGACCGTCGCGGCGCCGGAAGGTCCGATCGTCGCGAACGCGGGTATCGCCGCGGTGGATGCGGGCGCACAACCGTGGACCGCCGACGGTGGCGCGATCACGGTCCACCTGGTGGGCGCCGATACCACCGGCGTTCCCGTCTCGGTGCGGCTCGGTGCCCGCCGCACCCGCCAGGCGCTCGCCGCGCCGACTCGACCGGTCACGCTGCCGATGGTGGTGCAGGACCGGGGCTGGGTTCCGCTCGACGTGGAGCTCGCACCCGATGAGCTGCGCGGCGACGACAGCTGGAGCACCGTGGTGCGGGTGGCGCCGGCGGCCAGGGTGCGCTGGGACGGGGGCGATCGCTACCTGGCCGCCGCGTTCGACGTCCTGCGTGATGGGGGACGCGTCGTGCCGGGCGCCGACCTGACCGTGGGCTCGCTCGGCCCCGGCGCATCACTGGTGCTTCCGCCGGCGGATCCGGCCCAGGTGGGCGCGGTCAATCGCGCGCTCGCGGGTCGCGGCGTGACCTGGCAATTCGGTGCCCTGGTGACTGTCCCGGCCGTCACCGACAGCACCGCGCTGCTCGGCAGCGAACGGCTCACCCGGCGTTACGAGCTCAAGTCTGCCGGCTCGGGAGAGACCGGCGTCCTGCTTCGAGCCGGCGGCGCGCCCTGGCTGGTCCGAACCGGGGACATCGTGCTGGTGGGAAGCCGTTTCGACCCGGCATGGACGTCGCTGCCCCTCTCAGCGAGATTCGTCCCCCTGCTCGACGCGCTGGTGAACCGGATCGTCCGGGGGGAGATCGCGGCGCTGGCTGCCGCACCGGGAGATCCGGTGCAGGTGCCCGATCGTACCGACCACGTCGCGGCGCCGGGACGCACGGTGACGGTCGAGGGCGGGGCGCTCTTCCGGCCCATCAGTACGGGGCTGCACTTCCTGCTGGCGGGACAGGACACCATCGGAGTCTTGAGCGTGAATCCCGATCCGCGCGAGTCGGACCTCACCCGGGCGGGGAGCCGGAACGTGACGTCACTCTGGAAGGGTTCGCGGGTCGTGGCGCTGGATGACGGGGCGAATGCGGCGTTCACCGCCGCCTCGCGTGGTGACCTGCGGGGACCGTTCCTCTGGACGGCGCTGGTGCTCGGCGTGCTCGAAGCCGGGCTCGCCGCCGGCAGGCGCAGGGCGCACGACTCGGGGCGCAGCGCGTGAGACGATGAGACGATGAGACGATGAGACGATGAGACGATGAGACGATGCGACGATGCGACGATGAGACGATGAAACGATGAGACGAAGTGACCCCTCGACAGCGCTCGGGGCAGGCTCCAGGACGTAAGGAACGCAGTGGCCAGTCGCAGTGCCTCACTGGAATCCATCATCACAGCCTTCGGCGAAACGCCGGCGGCGAGGGAAGCTCTTGCCCATCTCCCGGGACGGGGCAGCGTGCTGCGTCTTGGCGGGCTGCCGGGCTCGAGCCCGGCGGTGCTCGTGGCGTGGCTCGCGCGCGCGCTGCCGCAGCGGCTGTTCGTGGTCGTTGCGCCCACGCCTGCCGAGGCTGATCGATGGCTCTCGGACTTGATCCAGCTGCTCGACCAGCCGGTCGCGCTCTATCCGCAACGTGAGGCGCTGGGAGAAAACGAGCCCCATTACGAAATAGCCGGCGAGCGCGCCGAGACCCTCGAGGCATTGCTTCGCGGGCGACTGCGCGTCCTGGTCACGACCGCGCGCGCGACTTCCGAGAGAACGCGGATGCCCGCGGAGCTGACGTCGAACCGGCTGGAGCTCGGGCCGGGCACTGCCCGGCCCCTACGAGATGCCACGGCCGCGCTCGAGAAGATGGGATACGAGAAGGTCCCCATGGTGACCGAGGTCGCGCAGTTCAGCGTGCGCGGCGGCATCGTGGACGTCTACGGATTCGGCATGGCCGCGCCCGCGCGCGTCGAGTGGTGGGGGGATGACATCGAGTCGATTCGCTCGTTCGACCTCACGAATCAGCGGAGTGGCGAGGCATTGGGCGGCGTGACGATCCTGCCGATCCGGGTCGAAGAGGGTCGAAGCGAGTCGCCAGGCGTCGAGGAGCATCGCTCCACGACGCTTCTGGATCTTCTCCCCGGCGATTCCCTTCTGGTACAGGAAGCTTCGGGTCCTGACGCTGAGGAGGTTTCCCGGGCCTGGCGCGAGGCCGAGCATCACCTCGAGCTCGCGCGCCGGATGGGAGAGGAGGTGCCCACCCGCGACTCGATCTTCCAGGCTCCCGATGCGTGGCGATCGCAGCTCGAAGGCTTTCCCCGTCTCACCCTTCGCGACGAGCCGGTCGACCTCATGGCCGGCTTCCTCCCGCCCGATCGGGTCGACCGCGACCTGAAGCGATTGCGGGCCGCCACGGCCGGCGGGGCACCGACACTGATCCTCTGCGACAACGAAGGCCAGCTGGAGCGGCTCGACGAGCTGCTGAACGACAGCGCACTGCCCGCCGGCCCGTCTGCCCGCCTGCCCGCCCTGGCCGTCGGTTCATTGGAGGGCGGCTTCGTCATGCCGACCCTCCGCGTCCTCACCGACCACGAGATTTTCCGCCGCGCGCGTCGCCTCCGTCGCGGTCGGCGCTATCGTCAGGCCGCGCCGATGTCGGTCACCGGCGACCTCACGCCGGGCGATTACGTGGTGCACCTCGATCACGGCATCGGGGTCTATCGCGGGCTCACGACGATCGACGTGGGCGATGGCGGCTCGATCGAGGGCGCGGTGGTGGAGTACGAGGGGGGCGACAAGCTCAACGTGCCGCTCTATGGTCTCGACCAGCTCGAACGCTACCGCGCCGCGGGTGACGGCGACTCACCGCCGCCGCGGCTGCACCGCCTCGGCGGCGGGAGCTGGAAGAAGGTCCGGGAGAAGACCCGCGACGCGATCAAGACCATGGCGGCCGAGCTGCTCGACCTCTATGCCCGGCGCCGGGTGGCGGCCGGGTACCCGTTCCCGCCGGACACCCGCTGGCAGCGGGAGCTGGAGTCGAGCTTCCTCTATGAGGACACGCCGGACCAGCGCCGCGCCACCGAAGAAGTGAAGCGCGACCTCGAGCGCCCGATCCCGATGGATCGCCTGCTCGTGGGCGACGTGGGCTACGGCAAGACCGAGGTCGCGGTGCGCGCCGCGTTCAAGGCGCTGCAGGGCGGCAAGCAGGCCGCCGTGCTCGTCCCCACCACCATTCTCGCGGAGCAGCATGGCCGGACCTTCACCGAGCGGCTGGCGGATTTTCCGGTGAAGGTCGAGGTGCTCTCACGCTTCCGCACCGCGAAGGAACAGAAGGCGGTGCTGGAGCAGCTGACCGAGGGCAGGATCGACATCGTGATCGGCACCCATCGCCTGCTCTCGAAGGACGTCACCTTCAAGGACCTCGGGCTTCTCATCGTCGACGAGGAGCACCGCTTCGGCGTCAAGCACAAGGAGCGCCTCAAGTCGCTCCGTCTCGTGGTGGATGTGCTGACCCTCACCGCGACGCCGATTCCGCGGACCCTGCATCTCTCCCTGGCCGGTCTCCGCGACCTCTCGCTCATCGAGACGCCGCCGCGGGACCGCTCGCCGATCCTCACCTTCGTCGAGCCCTGGGACGACGCGCTGCTGGAGGAAGCGTTCGCCCGCGAGCTGGATCGCGGCGGCCAGGTCTTCGTAGTGCACAACCGGATCGAGACGATCGACAGCATCTCCGCCCGCGTCTCCCGCCTCGCGCCCCGGGCCCGCACCGCGGTCGCCCACGGCCAGATGGCGAGTGACGACCTCGAGGACGTGATGCGGCGATTCGTGAATGGCGAAGTGGACATACTCGTCTCCACCATGATCGTGGAATCGGGGCTCGACGTGCCGAACGCGAACACCATGGTGGTGCACGATGCGCAGCGCCTCGGCCTGGCCCAGCTCTACCAGCTGCGGGGCCGGGTGGGGCGGAGCCACCGGCGGGCCTACTGCTACCTGACCGTGCCCGATTCCATCGACCCCGAGGCGGAGGAGCGGCTCAAGGTGCTGGAGCACCATTCCGACCTGGGCTCGGGGTACCGGATTGCCCTCAAGGACATGGAGCTCCGGGGGGCCGGCAACCTCCTGGGGTCGGAACAATCGGGTCACGCCCACGCGGTCGGGTTCGATCTCTACCTGCGCTGGCTCGAGGAAACGGTGCAGGCGCTCCGGGGCCGGGGAACCGAGGAAATCCCGGCGCCGCCGGACGTCGTTTTCGACCGTCCTGTGGGGCTTCCGGACACATTCGTGCCCGACGATGAGAACAAGCTTTCGCTCTACCGGAGACTGGCGCGAGCGGGTGGGGCAGGCGAAATTGATGAGCTGCGCCAGGAACTGCGCGAGCGGTTTGGACCCCTCCCGCCGGAATCCGAGCACCTCCTGGATATGACGAGGCTCAGGGTTCTGGGAGCTCAACTCGGGCTCCAGCACGTCCTGGTGCGGGGTGAAGAGGCGCGGCTCACGTTCCGGCAGGGAACGGCTCCGCGCCTGGCGGGACTCACGGCGGCCCTCGAAGACGTCCAGCTGGCCGCCGACGTACGTCGCACGGTTCCCCTTTCACTCCGGCTGGTCCGGCTGGGTGGCGAAGATCTCATTCCCGCGCTCGTTCGCGCGCTCCGGGCGGCACTGGGGCAGGGCGACAGGACGCGGGTTCCTTCATAACGGGCGAGAGGACTTCTTGATGCGAACGACCTGGGTGGCGGTGGCAATTCTGGGAACAGCGGGGCTCGCGGGGTGCGATGCCTTCTCCGCGCAATCCAACGTGGTGGCCACGTCCGCGGGCCGGAAGCTCGAGACCGATCGTCTCGTCTCCATGCTCACGTCGATCCGCGCGCCGGTCACGCCCGAGGGCGCGGAAGTCATCACCGACATCTGGGTCAACATGAACCTCTTCGCCCAGGCGCGCGTCGAGGGGAGCCTGGCCGCGGACTCGGCGGCGGTTTCGCGAGTCATGTGGCCCCAGATCCTCCAGGGCCGGATGCAGGCCTGGCAGGATACGCTCAAGGAACACCGTCCCAAGCCGACTGACGCGTCGGCTGACAGCGCCTACGACGCGGGCAACGCGCGGGTCTTCCAGCACATCATCATCACGCCCGCCGGCACCAGCGCGGC
>DATEOL010000189.1:0-2983 GCA_035274025.1 Gemmatimonadales bacterium
GGCGTGGCAGTCTGGGTGTTTCTGCGGCTCGCGAGGAACGCCGTGAGGGCGGTACGGAGTCGGATCCACGGAGGTCATTCGCCAGCGCCGGCCATGGTACCGCCTCAAGCGCGGGCGCTCAGAAAATCCAGGCCGTGACCGCGACCGGTGCCGATCCGTCGCGTTGACGATGCCGCGCCACTCAAGTCCATCACGGCCGATGTGCTATCACTTCCACCAGTTCCTTGGTGTGCAGCGCGCACTTGAGGGTCTCGGTGGCCGCGAGGGTGCCGTGCTCGTAGAACTTGTTGCCGGGTGACCCGCCGCCGCATACCCCGAAATACTCGCACTCCGTCCGACACATCGCGATGCCACGATCGATCTCGGCCTGTATGGTGCGCGCGCGATCGCTCTCCAGCAACTCATCGATCGAGGCGACATCACAAATGTTTCCCAGCATCATTCCGGCCGCCGAGGCGAGCTCGGGCGACCACGAGCTGATGGCGCCGTCGCGCGCCACGGTGAGGATCCCGCCCAACCGCCGCTCGGGGCCGTCCGGAACTCGCGCTGGATCCGAGCGCCAGGCGAGAATCAGTCCGGCGAGGCTCCGAAGCTCGCGAACCGCGAGCGGCTGACCCTGTTCGCGGTTGAGCGCGTGGAAGGTCCGCATGAACGCCCCGTAGCGGGCCCGCGCGCTGGCAAATCCCCCACCGCCGGATAAGAGCGAGCTCTGGAGGTTCGGCCCTTCGATCTCCTCTACGTTGAACGCGACCCGCCGCAGTTCGTGGCGGAGAAAGAACTGGAACATCTCCTCCGGCCGGTCGATGTTCTCGGTCGTGAGGACGCTCAGGACATCGACACGGAATCCGTGCGACCGGAGCAGCTCGATGCCCCGCATCGCGTGGCGGAAGGACCCTCCCCCGCCGAGCCGTTTGCGGTTGGCGTCGTGGATCGCCTCGGGACCGTCGAGCGAGACGCCGACGCGGACATTCCATTCAGCAAAGAGCCGGCACCACGCGTCGTTGATCAGGGTTCCGTTCGACTGCATGGCGTGACGCACGGCGTAACGCTCGCCCAGCAGGTGCGCGGTCAGCGCGAAGGCCTGGCGATAGAACTCGATGCCCGCCGCCAACGGCTCGCCGGCGTGCCACAGAATCTTGAGCTTGCGCTGTTCGCTGGCCAGTCGGGAGGATCGGACTGCGATAAGCAACCGCTCGAGAATCGGAAGTGGCAGCCGCGCGGAATTCTGGCGGTCGGGGACGTAGCAGTAGCGGCAATCGAGATTGCACAGCGCCGTGGGCTGGATCACGAGGAGATCCAGCCCTCCGGGATACGACATCACACGCGCCTAGCTGTTGTCGAAGGCGTTGTCGAACGCGTTGTCGAAACCGTTATCGAAATTGCCATCCCGAAACGCTTCGCCGCCCCGAATGATCCGGTCGAGCTCGGCCTCGGGCACTTCATGAAGCCGCACTGCGAGTGTCTCCCGGCGTGCCGGCGCCGGCTCCATCGTCGAGAGTCTCTGATCGTTCATGGTTGGTCCTCCTCAAGGGTACACCACTGGAAAGGCTCGCCCCTGCGGCGAGCGGTGGGCAACTCCAGGTCCGTTCCGTGTCCCACGGGGGCGACCCCGTTGTGGGCTTCCCGACAATTTCCCTGATCTCGACGGCGCGCTCGCAACACCAGTGCGGCTCACCCGGCTCGAGCGGGTGATACTCGCACTCGCCCGTGGGCTTCACGATGAAGACCCAGTTCTCCCCGGTCGGCGTGAAGCCGCACGCGCGCACGTACTGGTCGAAGAGGTAACCGAGCACCTTCCGGTTGGTCCCTTCGTAGATGTCCGTCTCCGTAAGCCCGAACCGGGCCATGTAGGGGACCAGTCACCAGTGACCGGGGGTGAACAGGTGTCGGTGCGGTTGCGCCATTGGGAGAGGGTATCCGCCGCCCGAAGGTCGCGCAAGCGGAGTCAGGAGAGCCAGGCTACGCCGAGCACTGGTTGAATATCCAGATATTGCAGATATGTCTCGCTGAGACCCCAAACCGCCTCTCTGCGACAAATATCTGCAATATCCGGATATTCAACCGTCATCGGATATTCAGCCGTCACAATGGGCGACTATCTCGATATTGGCGGATATGCATCACGGAGGCCCCAGGCGGGCCCTCTCTGAGACATATCCGCTGCGATCCGGATATTCAGCCAGTCTTGCTCACCCCGCCAGGCAGGGGGGGCGGAACGGCACAACCCTGATGGTCCGGCAAGGGAATTCGGGCGTTCCATGCAACGTCCAATCCGAGGAACGCATGACTCGTCCCTCTCCCTGGCTGATGACCCCCGCCCTCGTCGCGGGCACCTGGCTCCTCTCAGCCCAATCTGCCCCGTCGAGCGCCCAACTTGCTGACCTCGAAAAACGCGTCGCGGAGCTCGAGGCCCGGGTGGCCAAAGCCGGGGGCGTCACGCAAGTCAAGGCGCCATTCGTCGTCCTCGGGACCGACGGACGGCCCATTCTCGAAGTCATGGCATCCCCCGACAACAAATCGACTGGCGCCGTGCTCATTGCGCGACACCCCGGAACCGGAGGTGGAGTGTATGTGATGAACGAGGCAGGAAGCCCCCAGGCTGGGATGGGCGTGGCCCCCGAGGGTCAGGGCGCGGTTTACGTCAATAGCAAGGCGGGAAAAATTGCCGCGCAGATGAATGGCACTCCGGGCATCGCGGTATGGAACGCCGAGGGAAGGAATGTCGCCGTCATGAACGCCACCAGCGCGGGCAAGGGTCGGTTTTCGATCTGGGATGGTGACACCCGGGTCGCGATGCTGGAAGATTCAGCGGGATCCGGAACGCTGACCCTCATGAAGGGCGCGGGTGGTCAAGTGATCGCGCGGCTCGGGATGGTCTCCGGGGCGGGTCGGCACTGGCCTCACGATGTTCCTTCTTTCAAATTAGAAGATGTCGGACGATCCGGAGAAAAGCTGAAGGAAGCTGGACACGTTGCCGATAGAT
>DATEOL010000190.1:0-26313 GCA_035274025.1 Gemmatimonadales bacterium
TGCTGGCGGTCTGTTCCGCCCTGCACGGCGTCACCGACCTGCTGCTCCGTGGCGCCCGCGAAGCCGCAACCGGCGATGGGGAATCTTTCAGGACCATTGCCGGCGAGCTCCGTCAACGGCACGCCGCCACCGGCGCGAGCCTGGTCGAGGGGTCTGCCGCTGGGACACTGGACCAGCGGATCGGTCTACTCATCGCGGAATACGAGTCGCTCTGTCACGCGGTGCATGTCCTCGGCGAAGCCAGCGCCCGCGCGCTGGACGCCATCGGGTCGCTTGGTGAACGGATGAGCGCCCCGCTGGTCGCCGCGAGCCTCCTGGCGCGGGGCGTGGCGGCCGCGAGCGTGGACGCCACCGCCTGTGTGGTGACGGACGACCGGTTCGGCGAGGCCGCCCCGGACATGGAAGCGTCGCGGACCCGCGCCACCGCGGTGCTGGTCCCGCTGCTCGAGCGCGGGACGATCCCGGTGGTGACCGGCTTCATCGGCGCGACCCGGCGCGGCGCCGTGACCACGCTGGGCCGCGGCGGGAGCGACTACAGCGCCGCGATTCTCGGCGCGGCGCTCGATGCCCAGGCCGTGATCATCTGGACCGATGTCCCAGGCGTCATGACGGCCGATCCCCGGGTCGTCCCGTCGGCCCGCACGATTTCGACCCTCTCCTTTCGTGAAGTCTCCGAGCTGGCCTACTACGGTGCCAAGGTCATTCACCCCAGGACGATCCGCCCGGTGATCGAGCGCGGCATCGAATTGTGGATCCGGAACACGTTCGACCCGGCCAACCCGGGGACCCGGATCGTGCTCGACGCCAAGCGGGGCACTGGAATCGTGAAGGCGGTCACGGCGATCCCCGGGCAGAGCCTCGTGACACTCGAAGGGCGCGGCATGGTGGGGGTGCGCGGCGTGGCCGGACGCACCTTCGCGGCGGTCTCCGCCGCCGGGGCCAGTGCGGCCTTCATCACTCAGTCCTCCTCCGAGCAGACGATCTGCTTCACGGTGCCGACGTCCAGGGCGGGGCAGGTGCGGGAGGCGCTGGGACACGAGTTCGAGCGGGAGCTGTCGCGACGGGACATCGATTCCATCACGGTCCGCGATGACATGGTGATCGTGACGGTCGTGGGGGCCGGCATGATGGAAACGCCCGGCGTGGCGGGCCGCGTATTCACCGCGCTCGGCAAGGCGGGCGTCAACGTGATCGCGATCGCCCAGGGATCGTCCGAAGTCTCGATCAGCATGATCGTGACGGCCGCCGATGCCGGACCGGCGGTCCGGGCGGTGCATGACCTGACCACGTAATTTTCCGCATGCTCAACGTCGCAGTCCTCGCCTCCACCGGCGCCGTCGGCCAGCGCTTCGTGCAGCTCCTCGATGGCCATCCCTGGTTCAAGGTCACCGCCCTCACCGGCAGTGAGCGCACCGCCGGCCGGAAATACGGCGAGGCGTGCAACTGGATGCTTGCCACGCCGATGCCTGACTGGGCCAGTCACATGCCGGTTCTCCCCACCGGTCCCGGGCTCGATGCCACGATTTGCTTCTCCGGACTCCCCACCGACCAGGCGAAGGAGTTCGAGCCGGCGCTCGCACGGGCGGGCCACATCGTCGTCTCCAACGCCTCGGCGCACCGGATGTGGCCCGATGTGCCGCTCCTCATTCCCGAGGTGAACGCGGATCACACCGGGTTGATCGCAACCCAGCGTGCCGCGCGGGGCTGGAGCGGCGCCATCGTCACCAACCCCAATTGCACCGCCACGGGTCTCACGATCGCGCTCCGTCCCATACTCGACGAATTCGGAATCCGTCGGCTGACCGCATTCTCGATGCAGGCGCTCTCCGGCGCCGGATACCCCGGTGTCGCCTCACTCGATGTGCTCGACAACGTCCTGCCGTACATCGGCAACGAGGAGAGCAAGGTCGAGACCGAGCCGCAGAAGATGCTGGGCCGGCGCCACGGGGGAGCGATCCACCACGCGGCCTTCCAGACCTCGGCGCATACCAATCGCGTTTCTGTCAGCGATGGTCATACGGTGTGCGCTTCTATCGAGCTCGAGACCAAGGGCACCCCGGCCGATGTTTCCCGTGTGCTCGCCGCATTCCAGGCGCCCGAGATCGTGCGGGGACTCCCGAGCGCCCCGGCGCGCACCATCGAAGTGCGTGACGAGCCCGACCGGCCCCAGCCCCGGCGCGATCGCGACGCCGGCAAGGGCATGACCACCGTGGTAGGACGCGTCCGGCGCGACCCGCTCTTCGACGTGAAGTTGGTGGTGCTCTCCCACAACACGATTCGCGGCGCGGCGGGCGGCGCGCTGCTCAACGCCGAGCTGCTCGCTGCCCAGGGACTCGTCTAGCCGGCGACTCGGCCGGGACGCGGATTTCCCGATCCTCGTCCGCGCCGTGCTGGGGCCATTCTTCGGATTCCTCGTGCTGTCCCTGCTGCTCGGCTTCTACCTGCTGTCGCAGGAAAAAGTCGGGCCGGCAGGATTTGTCGGCGTGCTCCTCGGCGGCGGATTGCTCGGGATTCTCCTTGGACTCGCGATGTACGGCGCGATCGGAGCGGCCGCGGGAGGCCTGATCAGGATGCTGACCGGCGCCGGCAACCTCACCCCGGCGCCCTCGTTTTCGTACCAGGAATCGCTGGTGATGCAGGGAAAGCACCAGGAGGCAGCGGATGCCTACCGCAGCCACCTCGCAACGCATCCCGCCGATCACGACGCTCGTCTCGCGCTCGCTGCGCTGCTGGCCGGACCCATGACGCTGACCGCCGATGCAGAGCGTGAGTACCTGGCTGTGCGCACGGGAAGTGCCAGCCGGAAGCAGGAGCTCGTCGCGTCGCAGGCGCTGATCGACCTGTACGCGGCCACCGCTCAGCGCGGGAAGCACATGGCCGAGCTCGCGCGCTTCGCGGAGCGGTATCGCGGCACCGTCGATGGAAACGCCGCCAGGCGCGCGCTTGCGGAGCTCAAGCAGGCCGATCGACCGACCGACTGACCGCCGGACAGTATCTTCGCTCATGCCCAGATCCGTCATTCTCGGAACCGGTCGAGCCGTGCCCGAGCGCACGGTCACCAATGCCGAGTTCGCGGCGCAGATCGACACGACTGACGAATGGATCACCGAGCGCACCGGCATCCGTGAGCGGCACTGGATCCGGCCGGGCGAAACCGGCGTTGGGCTGGGCAAGCATGCCAGCCTCGCGGCCATGGAAATGGCGGGAGTGAAGGCGTCCGACCTCGATGCCATCGTCTACGCCAACTGTACGCCCGACGCATTCCTTCCCGGCAATGGCGTCTTTCTCCAGCGTGAGCTCGGCGCGGCCCAGATTCCCGCCCTCGACATCCGGATGCAGTGCAGTGGCTTCGTGTACGCCCTCCAGGTTGCCGACGCCTTCGTCCGCCTCCGCACGTACCGCCGCGTGCTGGTCGTGGGACAGGAAGTGCAGAGCACCCGGATGGACGTCACCACGCGCGGTCGCGGCACGGCGGTCATCTTCGCCGACGGCGCCGGCGCGGTGGTGCTCGGGCCTCACGATGGCGACGAGCGCGGCATCCTCGGATTCGACCTGCATGGCGATGGTGCCTTCGCGGAGAAACTCTGGGCCGAGGGACCGGGTGCGATCGGGCATCCGCCGGTTTCAGTGGCGGACTGGGAGGCCGGGAAGTACTTCCTTACGATGGATGGCCGCGAAGTCTTCCGGCACGCGGTGACGCGAATGCCCGAGTCGGTGCAGGCCGTGCTGAGCTCCGTGGGTGCGCGAACGGAGGAGATCGACCTGCTGATCCCACATCAGGCGAACCTGCGGATTTCGGAGGCGGTGCAGAAGAGCCTGAAGCTTCGGGACGAACAGATCTACAACAACATCGAGCACTACGGGAATACGACCGCGGCGACGATCCCGATCGCGCTCGACGAGTGCGTGAGAAGTGGACGGGTGAAGACCGGCGACCTGCTCGTCTTCACCGCGTTCGGATCCGGATTCCTGTGGGGGAGCGTGGCGCTGCGCTGGTAGCTATCTCGGCCCGCTCCCGAATCGCTCGCGCATTCGCGCTCGGCGCGGGTGAGCTCGTCCCTTCGCCACGACTCGTAGCGTTTGTACTGTGCTTCGGTGATGACGGCCTTGAGCGCCTCGTCGAAGGCCTTCTGTTCCTTCTCCATTTCGCCGAGCGTCTTCTGGATCTGTTCACCAGCCCCGCCACCTCTATCGTGGCCTCCTCTCGGTAGGACGGGGTCAGGGATCTTGAACCCGGCCCGACCGCCGCCACCGCCACGCGGAGGGCCTTGGGCGACGAGGCTGGACGCCGTCAGCAGGAGCAGCGAGAGGGCAAGAAGTCTATGCTTCATGGCAGGTTGGACGAATGAAGGGTGCTTTGATGGCACCCGGGACCTGGGCACCGCAGGATTGCGAAACTACCGTCCGGGGTGTTTCGTAGTGGAACAAGCAAGGAGATACTGCCCATGCTCAACATGCTCATCTATATCGGTGCCACGATTGGCGGATTTGTCATCGCCCGCAACTTCGTGGTCAACCGGCTCCGCTTCGTTGATGCCGCCCGGTCCCCCCTGTTCCCCTGGATCGCCGGGTTCGGTGCGGCGCTGGTCACCTGGCCGCTCGCCGCCCTCCCCCTTATTACGACCGCCGTGAGCGCGCTGTTCGGCCTGGGGACTGGCCTGGGCACCCGCAGCGGTGTTCGACAGCTGAAGTCTGGTCTCTAGAAGTCGTCTCATCGTCTCATCGTCTCATCGTCTCCTGAGACGCGTGAGACGTTGAGACGAAGAGACTACCTTTCGAGCATGCCCGACATCACCTGCACGCGCTGTGGCCAGACCCGCGACCGCATCGCCTTCAAGCCGTTCCCCAACGAGATAGGCCAGAAGGTCTTCGACACCATCTGCGCGGTGTGCTGGGGGGATTGGGTCAAGCACCAGCAGGCCCTGATCAATCACTACGGCCTCGACCTGCAGGACCCCAAGTCCCGCAAGTTCCTCTACGAGAGCCTGGAGCAGTTCCTCTTTACCAGCGCACCCCAGCCCTGAGCACCATGTCCACTGCGGGCCCGAAGGGATAGGGATCCTCGACCATACCGAGGATGATCTCGGGTCCGTTCCCCGGCTTGAGCAGGAACCCGAAGTCGAGCGAGACATCCACCTTGTCGAGGGCGGGCAGCGTCGTGTTCCGCCAGGCCGCCGAGTGCAACATCAGGTTGCCGTAGATCGCCTGCTGCCCGATGACGCGGAGCCTGAGTCCCGCGCTCCCGTTCACGAAGGTGGTCCGCTGATACTGGCTGAGTTCGCCTGAAGTGGGCGTGTAGCCGATGCCCAGGCTTCCTTCCCAGAAGAGGCGGGTTTTCGCCAGCTCGGCTCGCGCAGTGGTCGTAAGTCCGAGGGCGACGCTCTGGAGTCCCCAGCCGTCCGGCCTCCCATTGGTTGGCAGCGAGACAATGAGCGAGGTCTGCCAGTTCCGCGCATGATGGAACCCGACGGTGAGGCGGGCGTCGCCGAGCGCGAGGCCGCCCTGCTCGCGAAACAGCGAGTCACTCCCGGAGAGCGCGATCAGGTACTCGTAGAGTCCTTCTGGCCTCGCCTCGCGGACCACTTCGCTAAACCCGAAGACGCCGTGCCACCAGTTGATGAATCCGTCCAGCTTGCCGCGCTGCGCCGACTCGAGCGGAAGGGCGCCCTGAGCGAACCAGCGTCCGAAGGAGCGGCCTACGGTCAATTCGGCCCGCATCAGCTCGCCATCGAGGACGATGTCGGCGTGGGGGCGCTCCTGCTGCTCGAGAACGTTGCCGTAGTCGAACTGGAATCCGCCCTGCCATCTGGAATCCGACGCCACGATCGGCTGGAATCCGAGCGCGCTCCTCGACGCCATGATCGGGCTGATCGGCCGATAGGCGGGGAGCGATTGTGCCTGGAGCGGCGCGCCAAGCAGGAGCGCACAGGCGCACAGACTAAGAGCCGAAGGAATCACGCTGAGACAATGAGACGATGAGCCGCTGCGCCGGCCCGTCACGACGTCTTGCGGACCGCGAGATCGACCGCCAGGAACACCGTCTTCGTGAACGGGTAGAGCACGATCGGCGCGAGGACCATCAGGATAGCGCCGCCGTATTGCAGAAAGGTCCAGGGTGGATTGGGCCAGGTCACGAGGATCGTTCCGACGAAGATCGCCGCGAAGATCAGCTCGGCGGCGATGATGTTGAGCATGTAGGATCCCACGTTGTATCCCCGCTCCCCGCGATCGAGCTGGAGGCCGCAGGTCGGACAGGCGGGCTTCATCCTGAGCCAGGAGCTGAAGAGATGCCGGCCGCCACAGTTGGGGCAGTGGAGCAGCAGGGCCCTTCCGAGCAGGGTAGGGAGCGATCTAAGCACCATTGAAGCTAGGCAGTGAACGGGCGGACGGGCAGACGGGCCGACGGGCAGCATGAAGGCCGGCACCTCTGGGTGATGCCGGCCTTCCTGTTGTGACTGTCCGTCAGCCCGTCAGTCCGTCAGCCCGTCTCACTCGTGCTCCAGCTTGCCGGTCACCGTCATCTTCTGCTTCTGGCGCAGCACCTCGAGCTTGAAGCTCTCGCCGTCGTCATACGAACGCAGAATCCTGATCAGGCTTCCCGGACCGGACGGCTTCCGGCCATCGATGCTCAGGATCACGTCGCCACCCTTCAGGTTGAGGGCCGAGTTGGCCGGCACTCGCAGGACCAGGATGCCATCGGTGGCCCCGAAGTACGCTCCCAGATCGGGATTGAGCGGTGCCACTTCCAGCTCACCGAGGCCGTCGGGGCCCATCCACAGGAGGCCAGGGCGGCGCTCGAAGGTAAACGGCGCATCGGGCCGCTCGAACGGCTCCACCCGCATGCCGGGGACGCGCACCCGCTCGCCCGGCTCACCCGGGGTGCGGAAGAAGAACTGGTCTCCCTCGAAACCCGTCACGACCTCATCGACGGTGACGACGTTCACGGTCTTCCGGGCTTCGCCGCGGAGATACTCGATCGCGACGGTATCGCCGGGATCGAGCTTGGCGGCCATCTCGATGAGCCGCACGCCCGGCGCCGATTCCCCTTCCGCGACCTTGCGGTTGTTCCGCTCGAGCACCGACTTGCCGTCGAGCCTGGTGATGATGTCGCCGGAGCGAATCCCGGCCTTGGATGCCGGCCCGCCGGGCGTCACCGACTGGACGAACGCGCCCAGGGAATCGGTTTCCTTTTCCTGAAGATTCACGGTGATGCCGAGGCGCGCGCGCCGCTGCATGAAGGGCTCGACCTGCGGCGAGACGTCGCGCCCATTGATGTAGACCTTCAACGGCAGCTCGGTCCGCGTCTTCACGGAGTCCTTCTGCTGGGCGGCGATCGGTGCCGCCAGAAGGAGGGCCCCCGCTACCAGCTGCCAGCTACCAGCAAGCATTCTCATGATTCCACTCACCTTGTTCCTATCCCTTTCACTGTGCTCTGTGCTCTGTGCCCTGTGCTCTAGAGCCCGGCGAGCGACGCGCGGGTGACGTGCACGTCGACGAGGGCATCGAGAAGTCCAACCCGTTCCCGCCACAGCCTGAGCTGGTGGACCTGACGTTCGGGATCGAGCCGATCGATCGCGCCGAACAATTCGATCTGGCGATCCAGCGTGCCGAGCTGGTCCTCGAGCCGCGCGGCGATCATCGCGGTGCGGCCGTCGATGGCGCGGTTATCGGCGTCGTAGCGCTGCAGTGTCCGCTCCAGCTCGTGCGAGCGGGCCATCACCCGCGTCAGCTCGTCCCCATTCTCGGCGATCATCGTGGGACCGAGCTGGACCGGCAGCCCGCGATCGGCGGGGCGCAGCATCAGGGCGAGAGCCACCGATGCGGCCAGCGCCAGGATGCCGGCCGCCCCCAGGACGACCCGGCGCGTCCTCCGCTCGGCCACGAACCGTTCCCGGACCCTGGGAAACTGATCCCGGGCCGGGCGGGGAGCCGGCAGGGCCCTGAGCCGGGCGACTCGCTGGCTCAGGCGGTCGGCCTCGGCCTGGCAGGCCGGGCACGACGCGAAGTGCTCGCGGGCCGCCGCGGTGCCGGGCTCGAGTCCGGGCTCACGGAGCTCGAGCAGCTCTTCCATCGCGAGGTGGTTCATGTCGCGACCTCCTCCCCCAGCCACCGACGAAGGCGGGTGTGCGCTCGGGCCAGCTGGGACTTCGAAAAACTCACGGTCTTCCCCATCATCTGAGCGATCTCGTCGTGGGTGTATCCCTCGACATCGTGCAACCACACCACCGCGCGAGACGTGTCGCTCAACCGTTCGAGCGCGGCTTCCAGGTCCATCCTGAGTCCCGGGCTGTCTCTCCCGGCGAGCGCCATGTCGTCCATCAGCTCGTCGCTGTCCCGGTATTTGTTCCGCCGCAGCCGCATCAAGGCCTTGCTGGACGCGATGGTGCGGACCCATCCCCAAAGGCTCCCCTCGCCCCGGAACCGGGAGAGGCTCCGGAAGACCTCCATGAAGGTCTCCTGGACCACATCCTCGGCGTCCTCCCGGGTGCGACAGATCCGCCGGGCCAAACCGTAGACCTGCCCCTCGAAGGCGCGGAAAAGCGCCTCCTGGGCCGCCGGGTCACCCCGGCGCGCAGCGGGAAGAAAGGGCTCTTCCTGTGCCAGCCTCGCGGTCTCAGCCATGGCGGTCACAACGAATATGATGCGTCGACAGTTGGGAGGGTCGCAGGGTGCGGATGCCAGGTATACAATTGCAACCCCGGAGGACGACCCGAATGGAAAGCCCGAAAACCAGGGACGAACGGATCGGCTGGTACCGCCGGATGCTCGAGCGGGCGGGCTACGTACCCGAGGTGTACCCTGGCGAGGTCCGGTTCAAGCACGAGGGGGGGACCTACCAGATCCTGGCCTACGACGACCAGACCTACGTGGCGGTCGTCTTCCCCCGCTTCTGGTCCTTCAAGACGCCGGAAGAGCGGGCCCGGGCGGTGGTCGCGGCCTGCGCGACGACGACAGGCACCAAGGCCGCGAAGGTCCTGCTCACGGAAGACAACCACGTGTCGGCCGCGGTCGAGCTCTTCTGCTCCCCGCCCGAGGCTCTGGAACCGGTCCTGGATCTCGCGATCACCTCGCTCAAGTACGCCGTGAAGAGCTTCAAGGAGCAGGTCGCCGCCTCATGACTCCGACCACCAATGCCGATCGCGAGCGGCTTTATACCGAGTATCTCCGTATCGAAGGGTACCGTCCCGACCTCGACGTCGACGGGAAGGTTCGCTTCCACCGGCGAGGTATCCGCTACACGATTCACCTGGACGATCTGCAGGAGCACTTTTGCGTTTCGGTGCCCATCGCCCCGCTCAAGTCGCTCGCGGACCGGGTCAAGGCCAACAAGGCAGCGCTGGTCGCGAACGACAGCACCAAGGTCGCGCGGATTTGTGTGTACGAGGCCTTCGCCCTGGCGGAGGTGAGCACGTACTTCTCACCGCCAGAGCAGTTCAAGCCGGTTTTTCTTCGCATCATGGCAGGCCTCGAGAGCGTCATGGAGGCCTTTGACGACGAGATGAAGAAGCAATGACGGCCCCGGCAGCCCCATCAGCGCGGGCGAGAGTCCTGCTCGGCAGCGTCCGCGACGCGGGACTCGTTCCCGAGCTCACGTCGGCTGGCGGTGTCCTCTTCAAGTTCGAGGGGAAGAATTACCTCATTCCCGATGACCGGGACGAGCCCTTCATCCGGATCATCCACCAGGAAGTCCGGAAGATCCGGGACGAGAAGGACCGGGCTCTGCTCGAAACCGTGGCGGTGGGAGTCAGCACGACAACGAAGGTGGCCAAGGTGTACGTGGGTGGCGACCAGGTCTGGGCCGCGGTCGAGCTCTATTGCTGGCCGGTGGAGCGCTTCCGACCGGTCCTGATCCGCTCGCTCACCGTCCTCGACTACGCGGTGGTGACCTTCACGGCGATGCTCAAAGCACATGAGGCTGCCAAATGACCGCGAAGCTCAGCGCGCTCGACCGTGAGAAGCTCTACACCGACTTCCTGCGGGCCGAGGGTTACCGGCCGGACCCGGAAATGGACGGCGCCGTGACCTTCGAGAAGGGGGAGCGGTTCTTCTACATGCCCGTGACGGAGGATCCGGATTTCTTCATCATCACCCTTCCGATGGTCGGTCTGGCCATCAATGATGCCACGGGTGCGGCCTGTCGCAGGGCCATGAATCAGGTGACCGCGGAGTCGAGGGTGGCGAAGGGCTGTTACAACCACGAGACCAAAGAGGCCTGCATCAACATCGAACTGTTCTGCGATCCGGCGGAGGCCTTCAAGTCGGTCTTCGGCCGGTGCATCGCCGAGCTCGAGGCGGCGCACGAGCGGTTCAACAAGGCCATGAAGGAGGCCTGAGGCCCGTCCAGCGCCGGTCCAGCCCGCCGTGGCCCGCCCCTCTATTTTCCGGCATGGTCGCCCCCTCCGAATGGCTCCACCACCTGGGTGACGAGGCCGACGCAGCCTACCTCTACCGCGTCCTGGCGGCGTCGGAGAAGGATCCGGCGCGCGCGGAGGTCTATGCCCAGCTCGCGGCGGTCGAGGACCGCCACGTCCAGGTCTGGCTCCATCTCCTGGCCGAGAACGGCCATGAGGTCCTGCCCCCGGGGGTGAGCGGACGGGCCCGGCTGATGGCGTGGCTGGGCCGGCGGCTGGGCCCGAACTTCCTGCTTCCGGCCCTCCTCGAGGAAGAAGGCAAGGAGGTGAAGGGGTACCTCCAGCTTCACCGCGCTTCGACCGGTGGTGCGGCGGACGCGGCACTCCTGCTCGCGCGCGAATCGAAGGAGCATGCCGATCGCCTGGCCGGCCTGGCCGGACGGCCCGCCGAGCCGTGGCACAAGACCGGGGCGGGCGGAATCCTCCGGAACGTGGTCTACGGATTCAACGATGGACTGACCGCGAACTTCGGCCTGCTCGCTGGGATGGTCGGAGCCCAGTCGGGGGTGAGCGGAGCCGGCCATCACGTCGTGATCGCGGGGCTTGCGGGCATGGTGGCCGACGCGCTCTCGATGGGGTCCTCGGGGTATCTCGCCGCCAAGAGTGAACGCGAGGTGCACGAGCACGAGATCGCGATGGAGCGGGAGGAAATCCGGCTCATGCCCGAGCTGGAGGAGGAGGAGCTTCGGCTGGTCTACCAGGCCAAGGGCATGCCTGAGGGGCAGGCGCGCGAAGTCGCCTCCGCGGTCATGGCCGATCCGGAGCGCGCGCTCCAGGAGCAGGTGCGCGAAGAGCTGGGGTTCGGCGAGTACGGCGCGAGCCCCATGAAGGAAGGGTGGATCACCGGCGCGGCGACCGCGGTCGGCGCGTTCATTCCGGTGGCGCCGCTCCTGATGAGCACGGAGCCCTGGGCCGTGTGGACATCGTTCGGCGTGTCGATGGCGTCGCACTTTGGCGTCGGCGCGGCACGCAGTCTCTTCACCGGTCGCGGCGTCTTTCGCAGCGGTCTCGACATGTTCCTCGTCGGGCTCGGCGTTGCCGTGGTCGGGTACTTCATTGGTGAGTACATGGTGAAACTGCTGTGAGCAACGCCTCCCTCGAAGATCGCCTCGCGGCCGCCGAGCGGGCGGCCGCTTCCCTGGATCCGGATGGAGTCGCCCGCGCGGCGATTCGCGACCCCGTCCTTGCCTATGCGGAATGGTTTCTCGACGAGCTGCCGCAACTGCCGGCGTACCGGGTCACCGAGGACAAGGGCCGCGCCATCCGTGACGTGCAGTTCAGCGAGGAGGGCCGCCCGGTCGAGGACGTCCTGGAGCTGATCGCCGAGCATGTCGACGGACCCGGCCTCAATCCCGCGAGCGGCGGGCATCTCGCGTACGTGCCGGGGGGCGGTCTCTATGCGTCGTCCCTCGCGGACTACCTGAGTGCGGTCACCAACCGCTATGCCGGCGTGTTCTTCAGCTCGCCCGGCGCGGTGCGTGTGGAGCACCAGGTGTCGCGCTGGACTGCCGACCTCGTTGGCTTCCCCGGGACCGCGGGGGGGACGCTGACTTCGGGCGGGAGCATCGCCAACCTTGCCTGCCTGGCCGCGGCGCGCGATTCCCGCGGCCTCAAGGCGCGGGAGTTTGAGCGCGCCGTCGTCTACCTGAGCAGCCAGACCCACCACTGCGTCGCCAAGGCCATCCGCGTCCTGGGCATGTCGGAATGCGTGAAGCGCTACGTGCCCCTGGACGAGCATTTCCGGATGCGCCCCGACGCGCTCGAGGCCCAGGTGGAAGCGGACCGGCGCGACGGACTCAATCCGTGGGTCGTCGTCGCCTCGGCGGGCACCACCGATGTGGGGGCGCTCGATCCGCTCGCGGCCATCGCCGACATCGCCGGGCGGCAGGGACTCTGGTATCACGTGGACGCGGCGTATGGCGGCTTCTTCCTGCTGCTTCCGGCGATGCGCGAGCGGTTCCGCGGGATCGAGCGCGCCGATTCCGCGGTGCTCGACCCGCACAAGGGACTCTTCCTTCCCTATGGACTGGGCGTGGCGCTGGTGCGCGACGCCGACACGCTGCTCGCCGCGTTCAAGTCGGACGCGCCCTATCTCCAGGACACCCACCTCGAGCGGGATGAGCTCTCGCCGGCTGATCTCTCGCCCGAGCTGACGCGCCACTTCCGCGGACTGCGCCTCTGGCTGCCGCTCCTGGTACACGGCATCGCCCCCTTCCGGGCCGCGCTGGAGGAGAAGCTCCTGCTCGCCACCTGGCTGGGGAGCGAGCTCGGCCGGCTCGGCTGGGAAACCGGGCCGGCCCCCGACCTCTCGATCATTACCTACCGGTGGGCGCCGCCGGGAGCGTCGCCCGCGGACGTCGACCGGATCAACGCCCGGATCGTCGACCTGGTGAAGCGGGACGGGCGGGTCTTCGTCAGCTCCACTACGATCGACGGACGCTACATGATCCGGTTCGCGGGCCTGACCCACCGTACCCATCTCTCGACGGTGCGAACCCTGGTCGACGTCCTCCGGCAGTCCGCGCGCGTGGCGGAGCGCGAGCTGCTTGCCCCCCAGACTCCGGACATGGTACGCTCCACCGCATGACACCCTGGGTCCTTCGGCTGCTGATGGCCAACGGCATCGTCTTCCTCCTGCAGATGACGATGCCGGGGGTGATCGAGAACCTCTTTGCGTTCGTCCCCGCCGAGGCGATCCGGCATCCGTGGAGCATCGTGACCTACATGTTCGTGCATGGCGGGTTCGGTCACATCCTGTTCAACATGCTCTCGCTCTTCTTCTTCGGGCCCCGGGTGGAGTCGAGGATCGGAGGCCGGCAGTTCGCGATCCTCTATTTCGTGAGCGGAATCGCGGGCGCGCTCCTGTCGGTGTTCTTCGCGCCCAACGCCGCGATCATCGGCGCTTCGGGCGCGGTCTTCGGCGTGATGCTGGCGTTCGCCACGTACTGGCCGCGGGACCAGATCCTCATCTGGGGCATCCTGCCGGTCGAGGCGCGGGTGATGGTGATCGCGATGACCATCATGGCGGTGGTGTTCGGGTTCACCGGCGCGCAGTCGGGGGTGGCTCACTTCGCGCACCTGGGCGGGTTCGTGGGCGGCTGGATCTGCCTGCGACTATTCGGGCGGCGGTCCGACGTCAAGAAGTGGCAGGCCAAGGTCGCGCCCGCCGCCCCGCGGGAGTCGTCGGAGACGACACTCAACCGCTGGCGCCGGATCCGGCGCGAGAACCTGCACGAGGTGAATCGCGCCGAGCTGGACCGGATCCTCGACAAGATCAGCAGCCATGGAATGGCTTCGCTCTCTGCTGGCGACAAGGAGTTCCTCGATCGATTCGCGGCACGCGAAGGACTCAACTGACGTCAAGCATCAATCGCCAATCGTCAACGCCGCATGACTGGCTTCCCACCCACGCGGATCTCGGTAGTCGAGTCGCTGAGGAGCGAGGATTCCTCAGTGAGGGAGCGGGCAATGGACACCCTCGCCTCGATATACTGGAGGCCGGTCTACACCTATATCCGCCTCAAGTGGAACGTCGATCCCCAAGCGTCAGAGGACCTCACCCAGGATTTCTTCGCTCGCTCGATCGAACGCGACTTTTTCGCCCGGTACGATCCGGCCAAGGCTCGATTCCGGACCTGGCTCCGGGTGGGTGTCGATCGCCTCGTCGCCGATGCGTTCGAGGCGGCGAGTCGACAAAAGAGGGGTGGGGGGGTTCGTACGGTGCCGCTCGACGCGGCCGAGCTCGAGCGCGACCTGGCGGTCCGGGCGCCGGGTCCGCTCCCGGACGACGACGAGCTCTTTCGTCGCGAGGTCGCCCGCGCGCTCTTCTCCTCCGCCGTGGAAGCACTCCGGACGGAGTGCGAGGCGAAGGGAAAAACCGTTCACTGGAAGATCTTCGAGGCCTACGACATCGAGGGGGCGGACCGGGAGACCAGGCCGAGCTACGTCGCGCTCGCAGCCGAGCATGGCCTTCCGGTCACCCAGGTGACCAACTACCTCGCCGCGATGCGGAGGAGGTTCCGCGCGCTGGTGCTCGAGCAGCTGCGCGAATTGTCCGCCAGCGACGCGGAATTCCGGACCGAGGCCAGGGACCTGCTGGGTATCGATCCCTGATTTGGTCGAAAATTGCCCCCGGAGCCTGAAGTAGTTATCTTAGTGCCGCGGTCAATGCGCCACACTCAGATACAAACATCCGAGTAGACGAAAAGGGGCCCAGCAATGCGGCCCTTTCCTTGTTTCGGCTCACGACCGCGCCGGCGATGGGGAAGATCCCCGCGCCGGATTTATGGCCCCTCCCGTGGGGTTTGTCGCGGGAAAGACAAGTCGGCTTCGGCATTGCCGAGCCGCAACAAGGACAGGTAAATAGCATGCGTACCAAGGGCACCGTGAAGTGGTTCAACGACGCCAAGGGCTTCGGGTTCATCACGCCGGAAGGTGGGGCAAAGGATTGCTTCGTTCATCACTCGGCCATTGCGGGCGAGGGCTTCAAGTCCCTCTCCGAAGGTGACCAGGTGGAGTTCGACATGGTTCAGGGCGCCAAGGGCCCTGCGGCCGAGCGGGTGAGCCGGATCTCCGCGGGCGCCTGAGCGCACGCTGTAGAGTCCGAACGAAAAACAGCCAGTCCGGTTCGCCGGACTGGCTGTTTCGCTAGGCGGCCGGTGGCGGACAGCCGGCCGCCTTCGCGCACTTGGGGTCCAGCCGTTCCAGGTTCAGCCGCGTCAGCTCGCGGTTGACGTTTTCGAGGTCCTCGGCCCAGATCTTCGAGAGCCGGGTGGTGTACCCCTTCAGCTCGTCGCTCAGGATCCGGAAGATCTCCGGCATGTTGGTCGTCGGCCGTCCGTCCCCCCGCTCGGCCATCGACATCAGGTTGGCCAGCCGGTTGTTCACCTTGATGGGGAAATTGAGCGGATCCTGGTTGCTCCGGTTCCGGACCTGATAGATGTCCCCTTCGACCGCTGACGCCCGGTTCGTGAGGGAGTCGCCGGCGGCATGCAGCGCCGCGTCACTTGACTGCTTGTAGCGATCCTCCAGCTGGGCCTTCACCCGTCGAATCGCGATCACCGCGTCGTTGGCTTCGGTCACCTTGTCACGCACCCGGCGGGAGAATGCGTACTGGGCCTGGAGGTCCGCGTCGGTCACGTCGGTGATGCGGGGATTCCGCACGATGCGGATCGGCTGGGAGAGCACCCGCCCGTCGCTGGTGAGTCGTACCGTGTAGCGGCCCGGTGGCAGCGCGGGCCCACCGGTCCCCGCGCCCCACAGGATCATGCCCGGGAAGGTCGAGGGACCTTCGGCCCTCAGGTCCCAACTCAGCTGATTGAGTCCCGCGGTGTCAGGCAGGAACACCCGACCGCGGCGACCGCCTTCTCCGCTCGTAGCGAGCGAATCGCGAACCGCTCGCGGGGTGGTATCGGGCTCGAAGACACGGACCACCGAATTGGTCGAGTCGAGAATCTCGAGTTTGGCCTGTCGTGGTGCGGACTTCTGCCACCAGCTGAGGACAACGCCGGGTCCGGAGCGGACGCCGGCCGGTGGCTGGAACAGCGCGGCTTCCCCTGCCCAGGTGGCACTCGTGACCTGGCGGAGCGGCGCGATGTTGTCGAGCACCCAGAAGGCGCGCCCGTGGGTCGAGATGACCAGCTCATTTCCCTCGACGATCAGGTCCGAGACCGGCACGTCCGGCATGTTGAGGCGCAGCGACTGCCACGTGATACCGTCGTCCTGCGACAGGTACACGCCGTGCTGGGTACCGGCGTACAGCAGCCCGCGTCGCGTGGGGTCTTCGCGCACCGCGTGTACGTAGGCGTCAGGACGAATGCCGTTGACGATCGGCGTCCACGTCTTGCCATAATCCGCGGTCTTGAAGATGTATGGCGCGCGGTCGTCGAGCAGGGGCCGGCGCACCGAGACATAGGCACCCCCGGGGTTGAAGCTCGACGCATCGATCTGGCTCACCCGTCCGAGGTCGGGCATCCCCTTCGGGGTCACGTTGGACCAGGTCTTCCCGCCGTCGCGGGTGACATGGACCAGGCCGTCGTCGGATCCGGTCCAGATCACGCTGACATCCTTCTTGCCAGGTCCGACGGAGAATATCGTGGCGTAGACCTCGGGTCCGTTCATGTCCCCCGTGATGGGGCCACCGGACGCCTCGAGGGTCGCCGGATCGTGTCGGGTAAGGTCACCGCTCAGCGCGGCCCACGTCTTCCCGCCATCGCTCGTCTTCCAGAGCCGCTGGGACGAGACGTAGAGCGTCTTCGGATCGGCCGGCGAGAAGAGGATCGGGAACGTCCACTGCCACCGCTCGCGGATCGCCTTGGCCGGTTCGCCGGAATAGAACCAGGGATACGGGTTCACTTCCCGCGAGGTCTCCAGCCGGCGATTGTACTTGTCGACGTAGCTGCCGTTGTTGGTCCCGGAATAGAAGAGGTCGGGGTCGAGCGGATCGGGGGCGATGTATCCCGGCTCGCCACCGCCGGCTTCGTACGCCCGCTCCATTCCGCCAGAGGTAATGTCCTTCGTGCTATCCCGGCTTCCGCGACCCAGGCGGAACGCACCGGCGTTCCAGTTGAAGGGAACGCAGAGCGTGCTGTTGTCCTGCTGGGAGCCGCAGACGTGATAGGGGATGTGCCTGGTGGTGATGGCGTGGTAGAACTGCGCGGTGGGAAAATCCTGCGGGGTCCACCTCGCGGCGGTGTTGCTGGTGACGGCGCCGCCGCCGTCGTTTCCTACGACCATGTGGGCGGGCTGATCCGGGTCGATCCAGAGATCGTGAAAGTCGCCGTGGGTATCGTTGTCCACCGTCTTCAACGTCTTGCCGCCGTCGGTGGAGCGGAACATCGATGTATTCTGGAGGTAGACCACGTCGGCGTTCCCCGGATCGGCGAACACGTGGGTGTAGTAGAAGGCCCGTTGCCGGATGGAGCGCTGGTCGTTGATCAATGCCCACGTGGCTCCAGCATCATCGCTCTTGAAGAGACCGCCCTGCTCATGCTCCACCAGGGCATACACCCGGGAAGGATTCGCCCGTGAGACCGAGACGCCGATCCGGCCCACCAGTCCGGATGCGGGAAGGCCGGTGTTGCGGGTGACTTCGGTCCAGGTCTCGCCCCCGTCGGTGCTCTTGAAGAGTCCGCTGCCGGGACCGCCGCTCGACATCTGGTATTCCTTGCGATACGCCTCCCAGAGCGACGCGTACATCACGTTCGGATTGGTGGCGTCGATCGAGATGTCGATGGCCCCCGTGCGGTCGTTCCGGTAGAGCACCTGGCGCCAGGTCTTCCCGCCATCGGTCGACTTGTACACCCCGCGCTCCGGGCTCGGCACGCTGAAGCGACCGAACGCGGCGACGAAGACGATGCTGGGATCGGAAGGATGAATCCGGATCCTGGAGATCGCATCGACACTGGTGAACCCGACGTTGGCCCAGGTCTTCCCCCCGTCGGTACTCTTGTAAACACCGTCACCCGGCATGATGTTGCCGCGGATGCAGCTCTCACCCATCCCGATGTAGACGATATCCGGATTGGACTCGCTCACCGCGACAGCGCCCACCGACGCGCTCCGGATCTGGCCATCGGTGACCGGTCTCCAGTTCTCGCCGCCATCGGTGGTCTTCCAGAGCCCGCCGCCGGTAGCGCCGAAGTAGGCCTCGTTCGGTCTTCCCTTGACGCCGCTCACGGCGATCGAGCGGCCGCCCCGGTCGGGGCCGATGTTCCTCCATTTGAAGCCGGACAGGAACGTGGAGTCGAGGGTCTGAGCCGAGACGGACGCCGCGACCGAGAGAAGTACGGCCAGGCCGAGGAGAGGTGCAGTGGATCGCATCTTGTCGTCAGGTGGGGTGACGATCCAAACCTACCCGCGCAGGCCTTCAGGGCGTTAGGCCTTCAGGCCTTGTTCGAAGCATCCGAAATACCAGGAGGTGAGATCCCAGCGCCACCTGCACCAGGAAGCTGGGCAACCAGATCCACGGCAGCGTGCTCGGCAGCAGATTGGGAGGGCCTTCAGTGAAAACCCGAAACGGCACCGGTGTCGAAAGCGCTGCCACCCCGACAATGTTTGCGAGCAGTACCAGTCCCAGGACATTCCAGCCCAGCACCACGCCGCGGGGAAGGATGCGGCCGCGCACCAGCAGCACGCCCAGGATAAGGCCGGTGATCCCGGTGACGATATCCAGGTTTCTTCCCGACCATGTCATCTGCACCGGAACGACACCCTCACCATACAGTCGATGGAGCAGGAGCTCCACGGCGATCCGGAACGACTGCAGCAGGACGACCGCGCCCAGCGCGAGATTGCTCGCGAGTGCCGTCCCCCGCGACGAGAAGATGATGGCCACCGTGAGGATGGTCTGCCCGAGGAGCAGCAGGAGCGCGGGCGGTGGGGGCGGGCTGTACCGATCGAGCGCGCCGCTCCGAGCGAGGAGCGCCGGAATGACCAGGTAAATGAAGAGGACCGCGATCGTGATGGTCGAGGACCATCCCGCCTTCCGGAAGCCGCGAATGACGATCATCGCGACGACAAGGACCAGCGCCGAGAAGAGCGCGACTGTAAAGCTCATTGGCATGGAGAGCCCCGATGGAGGCCCTAAAGGCCTAATGCCCTGAGGGTCCAATGCCAAGCGTCAGGCTCTAGGGCTTCAGGGCCTTTTCAACAGCGGCCATTCCGGGATCTCTGCCAGCAAGCCATGACTCGATGGTCCACGGCGCCTTGATTTCCGGCTCGAGGGTTGGAACCGCGATCGGATTTCTTACGACCGGCCCGTGGCAGTCGGTGAATCCCTTGCAGCCGGTCTTGTAGTCGTGCCGCTCGGTGGCATAGAGGATGATCCCGCCACTGTTGGGCAGGGTGATCGTCCGACCCTCGGAGAAGAATTCCAGCCGGTCGCCGACCATCTCGCCGACGATGGTCACGCGATCCTTGCCGGCCTGCTTGAGGTAGCCGGTACTGGAGATCGCGGCGGAAAAAGTCCACGGGCTGGTGAGCACGAAAATGCGGCCGGGAACGAGCCCAGGGAGTGCCTGCAGGAAGTCGCGCGTCGTGTTGAGGTCGCCACCGCCGTTCATCCGGAGGTCGAGGACCAGGTTCCTGGGCTTCTTCTGGGTGAGCTGCGTCCGCATCGAGTCGAGGAAGACGCGGATGGGGAGGTTCGGCGCGTTGTAGGTCTGCCGGAGCTCGATGACCATGCCGTCGATTTCTGGCGCGTCGCGCCAGCGAAACGGGGTGCCCTGTTGCTGGAAGGCCCAGACCGCGTTCGGCTGGTCGTAGAGCCACCGTCCCGGCCATGGATTCGCAGCCGAGTCGACCGAGGCCACGAGCCTCCGCTCCAGCTTTTTCCCGCCCGGCAGCGTGAAGCGATAGGTCGCCTGCCCGGGCTCCTTGCTCTGCTTGAGCGCGTACATCTGCTCCGGGCTCTCGAGGAAGTACGGCACGCTCCGGTCGCGCCACGCGCTGGTTCCGCCCGACAGCATCCGCGCCGTGGCGACGAACTGCCCGATGCTCCGGTCGTCGATCGCGTCGACCCGCGCGCCCACGAGATCCCTGTTCGCGTCATCGGCGTGGAGCACGTAGAACTCCTCGCCGAACGGGACGAGCCGGAGCGGAACCCGGTTCTTCCGCCAGGACCGCGTCGACGCGAAGTACGCGGTGTGGCCGTTGTCCGCGATGGCGACGATGCGCGCGAGCTCCAAGTCGAACGCCACCTGGGTCATCCCCGCGGCTTCAGTCTCCAGCTTCGAGAGCCGATCCTCGGCCTTCTTCCGGGCATCAGCGGAGTAGGACCTGTCCTTCGCCATGAATTCGGCGCGGAAGAATTTGAGGTCGGCGACCCTGCCCTCGGCACTGGGCAGCGGGCCCTGCGCGTGGGCGCTGTTTGCGAACGCCAGGGTGAGAACCGCGAATCTGAGTCTCATCTTGTTCAGGACGAGTCCGGGATCACGGACGTTGCAAGCGGACCGTGGGTCATTGCGTCAGTCAATATCCCGCCGCCAGCCCGTCGAGCCGGGGCTCGCTCCCGGCGATCCACCCGCGCGTCGCCCGGATGATCGCCTGCCCGCCGCCGAAGAACACCGGGAGGCCGCCCAGCATCTTGCTGTTGTCCGCGCGAACGTGGCCCATGGCCTCCAGCGCCGCGATCACATCGGGCTTGATCGGCGATTCGAACGCCACCGTCGTCTTCGACGTGTGGTTGAAGCGGGCCGCATCGAGCGCCTGCTGCGGATCCATTCCAAAGAGCAGGATGTTGAGCAGCACCTGGACATGCGCCTGTGGTTGCTGCGATCCGCCGACGACGCCGTAGCTCATCCACGGCTCGTCCTTTCCGTCCGCGCCGACCTTCGTCACGAAGCCGGGGATGATCGTGTGCCGGGGCCGCCGTCCCGGCGCGGCGGAGTTTGGCTTGCCCGGCTCGAGACTGAATCCCACGCCGCGATTCTGCAGGGCGAAGCCGGTCCCCGGTATCACGACGCCGGAGCCGAACCCGCTGGCCAGGCTCGTGATGAGCGACACCATGTTGCCCTGGGCGTCGGCCGCGGTCACGTAGGTCGTGTTCCCGGTGGGCACCGGGCCGGGCCCGGGACCTGGTGACGCGCGAGTCGGATCGATGACCCCGCGCCTGCCCGCGATGAACTGATCATTGAGGAGCTGGTGGGGCGAGACCGTCATGAAGTCGGGATCGCCGACGTACTGCTCGAGATCGGCGTACGCGAGCTTCTTGGCCTCGATCAGGTGATGCAGGTAGGGCGCCGAATTGTGCCCCATCCCCCGCAGGTCGAAGGGCTCGAGGATCTTGAGCATCTCCAGTGCCGCGACACCCTGTCCGTTCGGAGGCAGCTCCCACAGCCGATAGCCCTTGTACTCCGCGCCGATCGGCGTCTGCCACTCCACCTTATGGTTGCGGAAGTCATCGATGGTCAGGAACCCACCCATCGCGTGCAGGCCATCGGCCACCCGCTTGCCGAGGGCGCCACCGTAGAACACACCGGGACCTTCACGCGCGATCTGGCGGCACGTCGCGGCCAGGTCGCGGTTGGTGAACCACTCGCCCGCCGCCGGCGCCTTGCCATCCGCGCTGAAGAACGTGGTCTTGCCCCCGGGATCCTCGCGCAGCCGCGTTCCCAGGACGTCCCATTCCTTCGCGATCGCGGGCGTGACCGGGAAACCATCCTCGGCAAGCTGGATGGTGGGCTCGAGCGCCTGCGCGAGCGAGATCGTCCCGTAACGCTCGAGCAACGCACTCCAGCCCGAGAGCGCGCCTGGCACCGTCACCGTGAGCGGCCCATAGATCGGCATCGTTTCTCGGCCGCGCTTTCGAACCTCCTCGATCGTCATCAATGATCCGGCGCGTCCGCTCGCGTTGAGTCCGACCAGCTTCTGTTCCTTCGCCGACCACATGATCACGAAGAGGTCGCCGCCGAGTCCGCTCATCATCGGCTCGACCAGCCCGAGCATGATGGCCGCGGTGACCGCGGCATCGATCGCGTTACCGCCCTGTTGCAGGACCCGCAGCCCGGCCTGCGCGGCCAGTGGCTGGGACGCGGCCACGACGCCGTGGGGCGCGTAGACGGCGGACCGACCGGCCATCGACTGCGCACTGAGAGGCGCAAGCAGGGCGGTTGGGGCGGTGAGGGCGGTGAGGGCGGTTCGTACGGTTGCGCGCATGGAATCGAATATACGCCTCGAATCCGAAGGGAGGATTCTACGTCACCCATGGTCGTGTGATGTAGGTCTCCAAGAAGTCCCGGGATATTCCGCTCCCCTGGTTGTTCATGGCGCACTCAAGGAGGATGTATGGCGAACGTACAGGCAGTGCCCAAGGGTCATCACACCGTCACCCCGCACCTCATCGTGAACAAGGCCTCGGAAGCCATCGACTTCTACAAGAAAGCGTTCGGGGCGACCGAGGTGAGTCGGTTCACCGGACCCGACGGCAAGATCATGCACGCCGAGGTCCAGATTGGCGATTCGCGGGTGATGCTCGGTGACGAGATGCCGGAACACGGTGGACGCGGCCCGCGCGCACTGGGCGGAACCCCGGTCGGCCTCTTTCTCTACATGAACGACATTGATCGGCTCTGGAAGCAGGCCACCGGCGCGGGTGCCAAACAGGTCGAGCCGCTGGCCAACCAGTTCTGGGGCGACCGTTCAGGTTTGCTGGAGGATCCGTACGGACATCGCTGGTGGCTTTCCCAGCACGTCGAGGATCTGAGCGACGAGGAGATGGGGAAGCGGGCCAAGGCATCGTTCGCCCAGAGCGGCGCACGCTGAGCCGTCCCGGGCTCGTCCCGGTCCCTACGTGAGGAGTGACTCTATCTGCGAGACGTTGCCCATCCCGACGTGTCGCCGATGCTCCTTGCCATCCCGGAAAAGGATGAGCGTCGGAATCCCGCGCACGTTAAATCGCATCTGCGTGCGCGGGTTCGCGTCGGTATCCAGCTTGAGCACCAGCACGGTCCCCGCGTGACTCGCCGCGAAGGCGTCGAGCGCGGGGGCCATCGCCTTGCAGGGACCGCACCAGTCGGCCCAGAAATCCACCAGGACCGGGACTTGGGACTCGGTGATCACCCGGTCGAAGTCGGGGTCTGTCACCTTCTGCGGCCGGTCGAGCAGAATCGGCTTCTTGCACTCGGCGCAGCGCGGGCCATCGGCAATCCGAGCCATGTCCACCCGGTTCATCGTGTCGCAGAAGGGGCATCGCACCAGCGCCGTCGATGGCGCTGGCTCGGTATTCGTGCTCATTGGTTTTTCATCCATTGCAGGCGGTAGATCCGCCAGGTGCCAGCGCGTCGTTCCAGGGTCATGACATAATTGTCGTCGAGCTGGCGATCGGTTGCACCGGCGGCCAGGGTCCTGAGCCATCCGCCATTGTGACCGCGCACTGTCGCCGTGCTGCCGGTCACCACGACTTCATCCACCCGCGGCTCGATGTCCGGCTGCCAGTTCTCGAACATCCCTTCGTAGCGCTTCCTGATCTCGGCGATGCCGGTTACAGGTGCTTCACCGGGCGGGGCCAGCACGGCGGAATCAGCGTAGTAGAGGAGCACGGTGACCAGCTCGCGCCGGTTGTCCGCCTCGATGATGCCGCTGGCGATCGCGTGCACCTGGCTGCTGTCGGTGCCCCACATGTTGACGATCCCCCGCCTGAAGCCACAGGAATCCAACGAGCCGTTGGTGACCACGGTCTGGTCGACGCGCGCCGTATCTTCTGCCGTTCTCGCCGACTTGTAGTGCCTGGCGCATTCATCCGTGGAATACTGGCCGTAGGAGCGGAAGAAGACCCACGCCCCGAGCGGGACGAGCGCCACGAGCGCCAGCACTGGCAGCGCGCGTGAGAGAGGTGATCCGCCGGTCGCCATTCCTTATATACTACTCGCCCCGGCCACGACCTGATGAAGCCTCTTTCCGACGCGGCGATCGCGCACCTGGCCCGCGCTACCGACTGGCCCGATCTCTCCGGTACGCGATACACCGCGCTGGAGGAGCTGGGTCAGGGCGGCATGGGAACGGTCTTTCGCGCCCGTGACGCGCTGCTCGGCCGGGAGGTCGCGCTCAAGGTCCTCCGGAGTGCCGATGCGCCGCGCGACTTCGCCGAACGTCTCGAGCGGGAGGCCGGCGTTCTCGCGCGGCTGGAGCATCCTGGCATCGTACCGGTGCACGACCGCGGCGTGCTCGCGGACGGGCGGGCCTGGTACGTCATGAAGCTGGTGCGGGGGAGGCGCCTCGACGCCTGGCTCGGCGAGAAGCCCTCGCTGCGTGAGCGGTTGGACCTCGTGCGACGGGTGGCGGAGACGGTCGGCTTTGCGCATGCGCGCGGCGTCGTGCACCGGGACCTCAAGCCGGCGAACATCATGGTCGGGGAGTTTGGCGAGGTCCTCGTTTTGGATTGGGGTCTGGCGAAGATCGTCTCAGCGTCTCAACGTCTCATCGTCTCAGAGTCTCAAGGCGTGCCCGACAACCGGGACGATGAGACGATGAGACGAAGGGACGATGAGACCGGCCATGGCACCGTCCTCGGCACGCCTGGCTTCATGGCTCCCGAACAGCAACGGGGCGACGTCTCCCAGGTCGACCAGCGGACCGATGTCTACGGACTCGGCGCGCTCCTCCGCGCCATGGTCGCCCCCCTTCCGAAGGCACTCGAGTCGGTGGCCAGCCGTGCTACCGCCGCCGACCGCGCCCTGCGCTATCCCGATGCTACCTCGTTCGCCGAGGACATCCGGATGTTCCAGGATGGCGATCCGGTGACCGCCCACAACGAAGGGACGTTCGAGCGCCTGGAGCGGATTGTCGGACGTTACCGAACTCCAATCCTGCTGGTCCTCGTCTATTTGCTGCTTCGGGCGCTGTTCATCATCTTCTCCGACCGCTAAAGAACCTTCCGGTGATGCGGTATAGAGCGTCCAGCAGGACCTAAAGATCCAGGGTCCGAAACCACCTTCAACTCAGAGGCCCCATGAAGAAGCCCGTGTTCGGAATGCTGCTCGGCGGCGTATTGGGGATCTTCGATGGCCTTTCCGCGCTCGTCTCGGCCCCCGAGACGGCGCCCGGGATCGTCGGCATCGTGATCGGGTCGACCATCAAGGGCCTCATCGCCGGCGTGGCAATCGGATGGTTCGCGAGGAAGGTGAATTCCCTCCCGCTCGGAATCCTGTTCGGGACGGCCGTCGGATTGTTCCTCGCCTTCCTGGTCAGCTACATGCAGAAGGCCGCGGGTCAGCCGCCCTACTACATGGAGATCATGATTCCAGGCGCGATCGTCGGATTGATCGTGGGCTACGCAACGCAGCGGCACACCGAGGCGCGCGCGCAAACGGCCTGACAGCTGGTTCTGCGTCCTTGACCGGTGGTCACAGATTACACGGATTCGAGCCGATTGCTCCGTGCTTGTGCTGCTATCCCCAAGCCGGAGCAGATCCCTGGCTGGGTTTATTGTAAACAACAACAACCGCAACTCACCAGCTTCGGTATGTCTGGTTCGCTTTTGGGAGCAATCGGCTTGAATCCGTGCAATCTGTGATTACCGGTCAAGGATTCCGAAACCTCGGGCGTGAATGGAGTGATACATGAAGACGATCTTCGCACTGACGCTGGTGGCCTCGACGCTTTCGGTCCAGGCCCCGCCGGGCTGGAAGGTCCGCGCCGACGACCCGAAGGCCGACCTGGCCAAGCTCTCGTTCGCGGAAATGAAGCCGGGATTTCATGTGACCACGGGACCCGCGGTCATCCTCTGGAACCCGGAGAACACCGCGACCGGCAACTTCACCATCGACTCCGAGATCTTCTTCTTCAGGGAAGGAAGCCGTGACACCGAGGCATACGGCATCCTGCTCGGCGGGAAGGCCCTCGAGGCCTCCGCGGACTACGTCTACTTCATGCTGCGGAACGACGGGAAATTCCTGGTGAAGCATCGCGCGGGAAACGGTGATACCCACCTGATCACCGACTGGACCGCGCATCCCGCCGTCGCCGTGCACCACGGCGGTGCCGAGGCCACGGTCAAGAACGTGATTTCAGTCGCGGCAGTGACCGACAGCGTGAAATTCGGCGTGAATGGAACCCAGGTCGCAAGCTATTCCCGGACTCACATGAAGCCGGAAGGAATTGTTGGGGTCAGAGTCAATCACGGGCTCAATTTGCACGTGAGCAAGATCGCGATAACGAAGAACTGATCAAAAGGGGTCGAAGAGTGACGCTCTTCGACCCCCTTCGACTAGTTCTCGAGTGCGTCCAATACCCTCGCCCGGTCGTAATTCGATTCGATTCCGCCCTTCGCCACCGCCCTGAGCAGCGTCCGCTGCTCCGGCGTCAGCCCGCGGTGAATCGCGGCCAGCAGCACCTCCGCCTGCGAGTGATCCGAATCGATCCTCTTCGTGGCGTTGATGACCTGGGTAACCACCTCGGGACCCGA
>DATEOL010000191.1:0-16731 GCA_035274025.1 Gemmatimonadales bacterium
CCCAGGCCGCGCCAGCGAGCAGCCCGATCAGCGGCGCGAGCCAGAATGCCGGGCCCGCCACGAGCGCGAGGGGAACCAGCGCGCGCAGGAACGGCTCCTCCGGGAAGGTCGCCCTCCCGCCCAGGTAGATGTTCTTGGACCAGCCTTCGACCATCGCGTTGAGGCCGGTGTACATGCGCGTCGAGATGAGGTCGTCGGCCCACCATGCGCGAAGTCGCATCCCCAGTTCCAGGAAGCGCTGCGCGAGGAGCAGGTCTTCCGCGACGCCGTCACGCACTGCCTCGTGGGTTCCCGCCGATTCATACGCCTTCCGTCGCACCAGGATGAACTGGCCGTTGGCGATCACATCGCGCCGCCGCCGCGCCCGATTGAGCTGGGCAGGACGGTACCGGAACAGCAGGAGCGTCAGGATCTGCGGCATCACTGCGCGCTCCCAGAATGTCAGGAGCTCCTGTCGCGTGAGCAGCGTCGCGAGGTCGGCGCCGCTCCGCTCGAGCCCCCCGACGGCATGGGCCAGTACGGCCGGCTCATGCACGGTGTCGGCGTCGGTAAAGAGCAGGAGCGCGCCGCGAGCCGCACGATATCCCTGGACGCAGGCCCACGACTTTCCATACCAGCCGTCGGGGAGCGCCGCTCCATGCACGACGCGCACCCGTGGGTCTTCCGCCGCGTGCCGCTCTGCGATCGCTGCCGTGTCGTCGGTGGAGGCGTCATCGACGACGATGATCTCGACCGGCGCATAGGACGTCCGGCGGAGGCTCGTGAGCAGTCCATCGATGGTCCCGGACTCGTTCCGCGCCGGGACGATCACGCTCAACAGGGTGCCGCTGGTCTCCGGTTCGTCGGCGAGTCGCGGTGTCTTTCGCGAAAGAATCGGCAGGGCAGCAAGCGGCAACAGCCAGGGAAGGGCCAGCGGGTCGAACGGAAACGCCATCCTCCGGTCAGCGCCCTCCCGCCGAGGCGACCACCTGCCCGAGGGCATCACTGATGGTCTCGAGATCGCGGGAGAAATCCGCTGGGTCCACCGTCGGCGCGCCGTTCCCGTGGCGCCCGTCGCCCGGGATGAGCGTGTGAACCAGCGCGTCGGTATAACCGATGACCGCCATCGCGACGCCGCGGTCCACCAGCCGATTCAGGCGGAGGAGCAGCGACATGCCTTGTCGCGGCCGGAGAGCCGCGATGGATGGCGCGAGATAGCGGATCAGGACCTCACGCAAGTACTGCATCTCTTCCACGACTTCACCCGCGGCGAGACCCCGCGCGGCAGCGATGCGGCCGTAGTGCTCCGTCACGCGGGCCCAGATAGGTTTCGTCTCGCGCCGAAGCGGACCCACCATCGAGGCGAGGACGTCGAGGATCAGGCCAAGCTGCCGCTCCACCAGCGCGCGGCTCACGACCCGCGACGAGGTCATTCGCTCGCCCAGCCACTCGCTCCAGCGCGAGATCATGTCCTCGCGCTGCGCGGCGATTGCGCGGCTGGCTGCAAGGAGTGTCGGATGGGACGCGCGCACATGGCGCTCCGGTGGGAAGTGCGCGGGGAAACCTAACGGGAGCATTCATGACGTCAACGAGTGTGGTACGTCCGCCACGGCTTTCTCCCGGTGCGCGCGTCGCCCTGGTCTGCCCCTCGGGCGCCGTGCTCGAGCGTGACGACTTCACTCGCGCATCCGACCTCGTCCGCGGGCTCGGCCTCTCGCCAGTTCAAATGCCCAACGCCGACCGGCGCTTCGGTTATCTCGCTGGAACCGATGAGGAACGACTGGAGGATTTGCAGCGGGCGATCGGTGATGAGAGCCTCGCGGCGATCTGGGCAGTGCGCGGCGGGTTCGGCACCACCCGTATCCTCAATCGGATCGACTTTGCTCCCCTCCGCGCGCGCCCCAGGATCCTGCTGGGCTTTTCCGACATCACGACGATCCTGCTCAAGGCACAGGCCGACATCGGCCTGGTGACTTTTCACGGTCCGGTCGCGCGGAATGGTCTCACGTCCTTCGCGCGCGAGCACCTCGAGCGGGTGCTCTTCGATCCTACTCCCGCGGGAAAACTCTCCCAGCCGAAGGCGCCCGCCGGGGTGCTGGTCCCGCGCGCGCCACGCGTGGTCCCCCTCGTCGCTGGAGTCGCGGAGGGAAGGCTCGTTGGCGGGAACCTCTCGCTGGTGCAGTGCCTCATCGGGACCGGCGCGCTCCCCTCGCTCGAAGGCGCAATCCTGTTCCTTGAAGAGACCTCGGAGGACCTCTACCGGGTCGACCGCATGTTCGCTCACTTGCGCGATGCGGGTTTGCTCGCTGGCCTCGCCGGCGTCGCGATCGGGCTCTTCACCGACATGCGGAAGGGCGCCGAGGGCGGTACCCGATCGTTCGACGAGGTCCTCCGTGAGTACCTCGAGCCGCTCGGCGTTCCCGCCGCGCGCGGCTTTCCAATCGGGCACGTCGACGATCAATGGACGCTGCCCATCGGTACCCGGGCGCGGCTCGATGCGAACGCTGGAACGTTGTCGTTGCTCGAAGGCGGAGTGGCCTGATGGCGACGCCGATTCTCACCAGGCATCGCATTCCCGGGGCGCTGGGCGAGATCCTCATCGATGTGCGAGCCGGCAACCGCCGCGACGCCGGGCCCGCAGTCGTCCTCTGCCACGGCTTCAAGGGATTCAAGGACTGGGGATTCTTTCCGCCCTTCGCAGACCGGCTCGCGCGCGCCGGCTATGTCGTGGTCAGCTGGAACGCGAGCGGCTCCGGTGTCGACGACAGCGGAGAATTCGTCTGGCCGGACCGATTCGGCAGGAACACCTTCAGTGCCGAGCTTGCCGACCTTGAATCAGTGCTCGGCGCGGTCGATGGTGGCTCGCTCGACATCGTACCTCCGACGACGATCGGACTCGTGGGCCACTCGCGCGGCGGAGGCCTCGCAATCCTCGCGGCCTCGCGAAGCGAGCGCATCGCATCACTGGTGACCTGGGCTTCCATAAGCACATCATCCCGCTGGTCCCCCGAGATGCAGCGGCGATGGCGTGAAGCGGGGTTCCTGGAGATCACCAACCAGCGGACAGGTCAGGCCATCAGGCTGCTTCCCGACGTGCTCGACGACCTCGAGCGCAACGCAAAGCTGCTCGATATCGGCTCGGCCGCGGACCGCATCAGGTGCCCGTGGCTCGTGATTCACGGAGCCGTCGACGAGACCGTCAAGCTGAAGGAGGCAGAGGAGCTCACGTCCCGCGCCTCGCGCCCCGGGTCTCGCGTCGTGCGCGGCACCGGACACACGTTCGGCGCCGTCCACCCCTTCCAGGGGATGACTCCCGCGCTCACCGAGGTCTTTGACGCGACCGTCGACTTCCTCGGCAAGTCCCTTTCATGAATCTGTTCAATAATCTCAAGTCCCTCGGCGCGCGGACGCCGATCCAGAGTGAAGATCCCACCCGGCGTCCCGCGGCGGTCGCGCTGATCTGTGCTCCCGATCCCGATGCGATCCTGATCATCAAGCGCGCCGAGCGGCTCGGCGATCCCTGGAGCGGACAGATGGGACTGCCGGGTGGCCGCGCGTCCGTCACCGACAGCGACCTGATGGAGACAGCGATTCGCGAGACGAAGGAGGAGGTCGGGATCGAGCTCGATGCGATGGATTGCGTCGCGACGCTCGACGATCTCGTTCCCCAGACGGTACAGCTCCCGCGGATTCGGGTCCGCCCGTTCGTGTTTCTTCTGGAGCGGCATCGCGAGGTCATTCCGAACGAAGAAGTCGCGGGAGCCTGGTGGGTTCCCCTCGATTCGCTCCTCATCGACGGGTCTTACGGCGTATATGAGGTACGTCCTGGCGACCTCGTGATGAATCGGCCCGGATATCGCCTGCAAGACGGCGTTATCTGGGGGATGACCGAGCGGATCCTGACTCCGTTTTTCGAGCTTCTCCGCAAGTAGTTTCGAGTTATTGGCTTACACCTTGGCGGTTGACGAAATTAGGCTTGCCTAATATTTTGGTGATTAATGACTAACCTCCTGCTCTTCCTTGGTTTCGCAATCCTGCTCGCGGTCCTGGTCTGGCCTCGAGTCGGTGTGCTCGCAAGGATCGGCAGGCTCCGGCTCCTGAGCGAGCGGGTTCGGGTCGAAGACGCGCTCAAGCATTTCTACGACTGCGAGACCCGCGGCGTCCCCGGGACACTCGAAGGACTTGCCGGCGTGCTGGAGACTTCCCGCGGCAAGGCGCTCAGGATTCTCGAGCGTGCCGAAGCGCTCGACCTCCTTGTCGCCGCTCCCGATGGGTTCAGGCTCTCCGAGAATGGGCGCGCGTACGCGCTGCGTGTCCTCCGAACTCATCGCCTTCTCGAACGGTTTCTCGCCGATCGCACCGGCACCCGTCCCGCCGAGTGGCACCTTCAAGCCGAGAGGCGCGAGCACCAGCTGAGTCCTGATGAGACCGAGGAGCTGGCCCGCCGGATGGGACATCCGCTCTACGATCCGCACGGTGATCCGATCCCGACGGCCACGGGTGAGGTGCCCTCTCTACGTGGCACGCCACTCACGTACGTCACGCCAGGCACCACTGTCCGCGTGACCCATCTCGAGGATGAGCCGGTCGAGGCGTTCCAGCGACTGATCGACCAGGGCTTCACGCTGGACATGATCCTCCGCGTCACCAACGTGACGCGGGAGCACATCCGCTATGAAGTCGACGCTCAGGAGAAGACGCTGGCGCGCGCGCTCGCGGGCAACGTCACCGTCGAGCAGGTCGCCGACCCTGGAAGCCTCGATGCCGGCGTGATCACGCTGGACCAGCTCACGGTCGGTGAATCCGCTGCCGTGGTCGGGATTTCTCCAGCGTGCCGTGGTCCTCAGCGGCGCCGGCTGCTCGATCTCGGTGTCGTTCCCGGCACCGAAATCCGCGCGGTGATGCGAAGCGCGGCCGGCGACCCGATCGCCTATGACATTCGCGGCGCGCTGATCGCGCTGCGCCAGGAGCAGGCCGAGTGGATCCGGGTCCGTCGCGGATCGAGTGAGGCGGCCGCATGACCGCCGCAGCCGGCTGTCGGAGCTGCAGCGCCAACCGCCAGCAGAACCTGGTGCAGCTCGGCGTCTCGATGGGATCGTGGGACTATCTCGTCGCGCTCGCGGGCAATCCCAATACCGGCAAGAGCACCGTCTTCAATGCCCTCACCGGCCTGCGACAGCACACCGGCAACTGGCCCGGCAAGACAGTCTCGCGCGCGGAAGGTGTCTTCAACCTCAAGGACAAGAAGGTCAAGGTCGTCGACCTTCCCGGGACCTACTCCCTACAGGCCGGATCCACGGACGAGGAAGTCGCCCGCGACTTCATCCTCTTCGGCGAGCCCGATGTCACGCTCGTGGTGGTCGATGCGACGCGACTCGAACGGAACCTCAACCTCGTGCTGCAGGTCCTCGAGATCACCGATCGCGTCGTGGTCTGCCTCAACCTCATGGACGAGGCGCGCCGGCACGGTATCGCGGTCGACGCGGCCCGATTGGAGAAGGAGCTCGGCGTTCCGGTCATCCCCACGGCGGTGCGTCGCGGTGAAGGGATGACCGAGCTGCTGGAAGCGATCGACAAGGTCGCGACCGGCGCCACGAAGACCAACCCATTCCGCATCCGGAATCATCCACCGGCGATCGAGACCGCCGTGGCCGACCTCGTCCCCGCGGTCGAGGCGGCGTTTCCCGGTCTTCCCAATTCGCGCTGGGTCGCGCTTCGTCTCCTGAACGCCGACGAGCGGATCGAGGCCGCGCTCAGGAGCGGCGAGATCGGTCTCTTCGCCGGGGAATCGGACGAGCGTCCCTGGATGCCCGGCGAGGGGCCCGCGCCAACGCTGGACGCGGAGGCCGTGCTCGCCCGCGCGGTGAACCTGCGCTGGCGGCTGCCGGCGGATTTTCACGACCGGCTGGTCGAGAGCATGTACGCCGCGGCGCAGGCAATCGCGGCGCGAAGCCAGATGCGCGGCACGCGGAAGATGAAGTTCGATGTCGACCGCACCCTCGACCGGCTGCTCACCAGCAGGCTGGTGGGTTTCCCGCTCATGGGGCTCATCCTTGCGGCCGTATTCTGGGTGACGATCGCCGGCGCGAACGTCCCTTCGGCCATGATCGCCTCGGTGCTCATCGACAAGGTGAATCCGCTGCTGCACCAGTTCGGGACCTGGGCCCACATGCCCTGGTGGCTTTCGGGTTTCCTGTTCGATGGGGTGTATCTCGCGACCGCATGGGTGGTGAGCGTGATGCTTCCGCCGATGGCGATCTTCTTCCCGATCTTCACGCTGCTGGAGGACTTCGGCTACCTGCCGAGGGTGGCGTTCAACCTCGACCGGATGTTCCAGAAAGTGGGCGCCCACGGGAAGCAGGCGCTCACGATGTGCATGGGCTTCGGCTGCAACGCCGCTGGTGTTGTCGCCACGCGCGTGATCGACAGCCCGCGCGAGCGCCTGGTCGCGATCATCACCAACAATTTCTCGCTCTGCAACGGGCGCTGGCCGACCCAGATCCTGATTGCGACGATCTTCCTCGGCACCCTGGCGCCGCCGGGACTTGCCAGCCTCACGGCGGCCGGGGCAGTGGTCGGCATCGCGGTGCTCGGCATCGGCTTCATGTTCGCGACGTCGTGGCTCCTCACCCGCACGGTGCTCAAGGGCGAGGCAACGAGCTTCAGCCTTGAGCTTCCCCCGTATCGTCCGCCGCGGATCCTCCAGACGCTCTACACCTCGCTGGTCGACCGCACCCTCATCGTGCTCTGGCGCGCGGTGGTGTTCGCGGCGCCCGCCGGCGCAGTCATCTGGCTCATCTCCAACATTCACCTGGGTGACTCGAGCCTCGCGGTGCGCTTCATCGACTGGCTCACGCCATTTGGCCTGCTGGTCGGACTCAATGGCGTGATCCTGCTGGCCTATGTCGTCGCCATTCCCGCGAACGAGATCGTGATCCCGACGGTCCTGATGCTGACGGTACTCGCCACCAAGGCGGTCGGCGTGGGAGGTGGCGCGGGCGTGATGTTCGAGCTCGATTCGGCCGATCAGGTGGGACAATTGCTTCGCGCCGCGGGATGGACCACGCTCACGGGCCTCAACCTCATGCTCTTCAGTCTGCTCCATAATCCCTGCTCGACGACGATCTACACGATCTACAAGGAAACCCGGAGTGCCAAGTGGACCACCGTCGCGACGCTACTTCCGGTCGCGCTCGGATTCATCGTGACGTTCCTGGTTACTCAGCTCGCTTCTCTCTAGGACGGACAGGCGGGCAGACGGACAGGCGGGCGGCAACTGTAGGGGCCGGGCAATCCTCGGCCCGCCCTTGGGGGGGATATGTGGGCTAGGAATACTTACTGGTTCGATTTCGCGATGCTCTACGGGCTGCTCTCGCTCGGTTCCATCCTCTTCGGTCGCTTCGAGGACTGGAAGCCACGATGGCGTCGCGTCCTCAAGGTGTTCATCATGACGGGCGTCTTCTTCGCCCTGCTCCAGTTCGGCGGCCGGCAGGTGGCGTGGGGAGTGATCGGCGCTCTGATGCTGGTCGTTGTCTATCTCCATGCCGTGTGGCTGCCCAGCAAGGGCATCAACGGGTGGACGGCCGAGCCGCGAGACAAGTATCTCGACCTGGTTGGCGCCCGGAACAAGACCTGAAGACCCAAAGACCTGAAGACCCAAGGTCGGAGGTCCTTCGGCTTGGGTCGCCTCGCCGGCACTTGAAGTCAGAGCGGAAAGCCGCTAACATATGAACGTCTGTTCAGATGTACGGAGAGCCATATGACCGCCCCCAAGACTGTCGCGATTCCCGACGATCTGTGCGAGGTCAAGGTCACCGATCTCGCGAAGGTCCGTCGGGCGCGGAAAAACATGAAGCCCTCCGAGGCGGTCCTTCTCCTGGCCGAGACGTTCCGGGCGCTGGGCGATCCCAACCGGCTCCGGCTGGTGCACGCCCTTGCGCGGGATGAGCTCTGCGTCTGCGACCTTGCCGCCGCGCTCACCATGAGCCAGTCCGCCGTATCCCATTCCCTCCGGGTCCTGCGTCAGCTCCGGCTGGTGCGCAGTCGCAAGGACGGCAAGACCATTTACTACCGTCTCGACGACGAGCACATCGAGCGACTCCTCGGCGATGGGTTCGAGCATGTCGAAGAGCAGCTCTAAGGCGGGCGGGCGGGCCGACGGGCCGACGGGCAGTACAGCCGCTGCCGTGCTCGACCTCAACGTCGGGGGGATGGATTGCGCCGCGTGTGCCGCGGCGGTCGAAAAAGCCGTCTGTCCGCTGCCCGGAGTTCGTCAGGTGCAGGTTGATGTGGTGAAGGGACGGGTGAGGGTTGAGCGCGAGGGGTCCCGAGGTCAGTCCGATATTGCGCGCGCCATTCGTGGGGCAGGCTACACAGTCGAGGTGGACGCCAAGCCCGCGGCACCGGCGATCGCCCCGCGGGTGTGGAGTGCCGCCATCTCGGGCCTCCTGCTCGGGCTCGGAATGCTGGCCGGGAATTCCCGGCTCGCGATTCCGGTTCTTTTCCTGAGCGCCCTCGTCGGGTCGATCTACGTGGTCCCGCGAGCAATTCGCGCGCTTCGGGTCGGCTCCCTCGACATCAACATCCTCGTCACCCTCGCCTCGATCGGGGCGATGATCCTGGGCGAGTGGAGCGAGGCGGCCGCGGTGATGTTCCTCTTCGCGATCGCCCAGCTCCTCGAGACCTGGGCGATGGGCCGGGCCCGGCGGGCGATCCAGGCGCTGATGCAGCTGGCACCGAGTGAAGCCACGGTGCTTCGGGACGGCCAGCTCGCAAAAGTACCGGTTGGCTCGGTGAAGGTGGGTGAAACAGTCCTCGTGCGTCCGGGAGAGCGACTCCCGCTCGATGGCGTCATCACCGCCGGCGAATCGGTGGTCGACCAGGCGACCATCACCGGCGAGTCCGTGCCTGTGACCAAGGACAGTGGCGGCGAGGTCTTCGCCGGCACCATCAACGGACACGGCGCCCTCGAAGTGCGCGTCACCCATCACGCGGAAGACACCACGCTCGCGCGCATCATGCACGCCGTGGAGGAAGCGCAATCGACACGCGCGCCTACCCAGTCATTGGTCGACCGGTTCGCCAAGGTCTATACCCCGGCGGTGGTCGGGCTCGCCGCGCTGATCGCGGTCATTCCGCCACTCGCCATGGGCGGCGAATGGGCCACCTGGCTCTATCGCGCGCTCGCGCTCCTGGTCATCGCGTGCCCCTGCGCACTGGTCATCTCGACGCCGGTGACGATCGTGAGCGGCTTGACCGGCGCCGCGCGGGCGGGGGTCCTGATCAAGGGGGGCGCGCAGCTCGAGGCGGCGGGACGCCTTTCCACGATCGCCTTCGACAAGACCGGGACCCTCACACTCGGTCGTCTCCAGCTCACCGACGTGATTCCTCTCAACGGACTGGGATCGCGCGAGCTGATCGGGCTCGCGGCCGGGGTCGACCGCCATTCCGAGCATCCGGTCGCGCGCGCCGTGGTGCATGCCGCGGTGCGCGATGGAATCACACCGGTCGAATCGACCGCATTCACGGCACTCCCGGGCCGCGGAGCCCGCGCCATCGTGGCCGGCAAGCCGATTTTCATCGGCAACATGCGGATCTGTTCCGACCTCGGCACCTGCCGGGACGAAGTCCATCGCACCATCGAGGCGCTGGAGGCACAGGGAAAGACCGCCATACTGCTGAGCGACGAAGCCGAGCCTCTGGGTGTGCTCGCCATCGCGGATGAGCCGAGACCGAAGGCCCGGGAAAACCTGGACGCGATCAGGGCGTCCGGGGTGCGACGGATCGTGATGCTCACCGGTGACAATCTGGCCGTAGCTCGGCGGGTCGGATCCGAGCTGGGAGTCGACGATGTCCGGGCCGGACTGCTTCCGGCGGACAAGCAGGTGGCGGTTGCCGGGCTCCGGGAGCAGGGTGAGCGGGTCGGCGTTGTTGGCGATGGGGTGAACGACGCGCCAGCCCTTGCGGCCGCGGACATCGGGATTGCGATGGGGGCGGCCGGCAGTCACGTCGCCCTGGAGACTGCCGACATCGTTCTCATGAGTGACGACCTCGGCCAGGTGGCCCAGACCATCGCCCGCTCTCGTCGGACCGTCCGGATCGTGAAGGAGAACATCACCTTCGCGCTCGCCATCAAAGTGGTATTCCTCGGACTTGCCCTGGCCGGGATGGCGACCCTCTGGATGGCGGTCGCCGCCGACATGGGAGCCTCCCTCGCGGTGATCCTGAACGGGCTCCGTGCCCTCCACCACCCCCAGAATCAAGCCTGACTGACGCAATAGTGTCGTTATGGTGTCGCTTATTGCGATTGTAGTTAGTTTGGACTAATTTATTTGTGCTTGGTACACAATACCACATACATATCAATGGGTTACGCCGCTAGAAACGCAGCAATAACTGGGCTCCTGGCTCTCGGGGCCTGCGATGCCCTGATCACCAGCGCCCCTCCTGACGACCAGTTGCTTGCCGGCACGGTTCCCGGGCTCACCGGGGCGCAATTGGCCCAGCACGCCCGGGGCGATGAGGAGTTTGCCCGCGTATTCGGGACCGCCGACGGACTGGGGCCGATCTTCGTGGCCCCCTCGTGCGAGAGCTGCCACGTGGGGGACGGCAAGGGACATCCCGTCTTCAACCTGACCCGGTTCGGCCGGGCCACCCTCGACGGGTTCGATCACATGCGGGCGTACGGTGGTCCCCAGATCCAGAACCGGGCGATCCAGAACTACATCTCGGAAGTGATGCCGGGCGGGGCTACCGGATACGCGATCTTCACCGCGCCTAGCGTCACCGGTCTCGGCTATCTGGAGGCGGTAACCGACCAGACCCTGCTCGCGCTCGAGGATCCGGAGGATCTGGACAGCGACGGGATCTCCGGGCGGGTCCAGCTGGTGGACGAAACCGATGTCGTCGCCGAGATCGGCCGGCTGGAAGACGTGATCGATGGCAACCTGCCGCCCCGGGTCCGAGTCGACGGCAAGTTGATAGGCCGGTTCGGGAAGAAGGCGTCGGCGATCTCGCTCCTGCACCAGACAGTGAGCGCCTATCACGAGGACATGGGCATCACGTCCGCCGTCCTGCCGATCGATCCGGTCAACCGGCAGGTGGGAGGATTTGCCTCCGACGGCGCCGCGGATCCTGAAGTGACCTCGAGCGCCGTGGAGGCGGTGGTGTTCTACCTGCGCACGCTCAAGGCTCCGCCGCGGCGAGCTGATGGATCCGCCGATGCTCAGGCGGGAGAAGCGCTGTTCTCGCAGATCGGTTGCGCCAGGTGCCACATCACGGTGATGCGCACCGGACCCTCGACGATCGCGGCACTCAACAACGCGGAGTTCCGGCCCTACACTGACCTGCTTCTCCATGATATGGGAGAAGAGCTCGATGACGGCTACACCGAGGGCAGGGCGCTCACGTACGAGTGGAGGACCGCGCCGCTCTGGGGGATCGGACTGGCCGAGTCGTCGCAGGGCGGCATGGGATTCTTCCTGCACGACGGTCGGGCGCGTTCCATCCGCGCAGCCATCGAGCTGCATGGGGGTGAAGGATCGGGAAGCCGGTCGGCCTTCCGGGCCCTGACCCCCTCACAGCAAGAGCAGGTGCTCGCCTACCTGAGGTCACTGTGAACCGGCGCGAATTCGTGGTCTGCGGAGTTTCGGGCCTCTCCCTCTCGGCGTGCATCGGATTCCACTACGTGAACGCAACAGTGCGCGGAAACACGGTCGCGATCGCCCTGAAGGAATTCGACTCGGCCCGCTTCGCGCTGGTCGACGTGCCGGGCTTGCCGCTGCCCCTCTACGTATACAAGGACGAGAAGGACCGTTTCTCCGCGGTATCGACCCGGTGCATGCACCGGGGCTGCCAGGTGGAGCCGGTGGATGGGCACCTGGTCTGTCCCTGCCATGGCAGTGAATACACCAACCAGGGCGAGGTGATGAAGGGGCCGACGCTCCTTCCGCTCCAGCGCTACTCGGTGGTGGCGGATGAGGAGTCGGTGGTGATCACGATCTCGGAGCAGGCTTCATGAAGCGAGCGGCATTGCTGGCGCTGCTCACTCTGCTCCCTGTCGCGGTCTTCGCGCAGGACACCGCGCTCGTGCAAGGCGGGATCTACCAGAGACCGTTCATCTTTTCCGCCGGTCGCACCGCGGTTGGTGGCTACGTCGAGGCCAACGGCTCCTGGTTCCGGACCGACGGCATTTCCGAGGGCCCGTCGTTCGAGGTACGCCGGTTCAACATCTTCCTCTACTCGGGGGTCGGCCGCCGGCTCAGGTTCACATCGGAGCTGGAGTTCGAGCATGGCACCGAGGAGATCGCCCTCGAGACCGCGCTCGTCGATTTCGTGATCACGCCGTCCCTGGTGATTCGCGCGGGTGTCCTGCTCCCACCGATCGGCGCGTTCAACGTCAACCATGACGGGCCGCGGTATGAGTTCATCGAGCGGCCGCTGGTCTCCACCGAGATCATTCCCTCCACGCTTTCCGAGGCTGGCCTCGGCGTGCACGGGCGTCTCGCGCCCCGCGGATTCGCCCTTTCGTACGACCTCTACCTCAGTAACGGCCTGGGTTCGGGCATCATCCTCAACGACCAGGGAAGGACCCATCTGCCGAGCGGTAAAGGGGAGGGACTGGTCGCCGAGGACGAGAACGGGTCGCCTGCTTTCTCGGGACGGATCGCCGCACGATCGCAGAAGCTGGGAGAGATCGGGCTCTCCCATTATCGAGGGGTGTACAATCAGTATCGGATCGAGGGCGTCACGGTCGACGCAAAGCGCTGGGTGTCGCTGAGCGCGGTCGATGTGGAGACCTCTCTCGGTCCGGTCGCGATGCGAGGCGAGGCCGCTCTCGCGAATGTGGACCTGCCCGCGGACCTCGCGGGATTCCAGGGTGACCGGCAGTGGGGCTTCTATCTCGATGCGGTCGTGCCGGTGTGGCGCCCGAAGATCCGCGGGCTCGAGTCCCCCGTAGTGAATGTTGGCGTCCGCCTCGACCGCGCGGACTTCAACCTGGGAGAGTTCCAGGATACCGGGCAGATCCGCGGCGATGACCAGACGGCGGTCACCCTCGCGATCGGGTTCAGGCCGGTGAACGGCACCGTCTTCCGGATCAACTACCGGCACGACTGGACCAGGGACCTTGCGGGGAATGCCGCAGCGCGGCGGGCTGGAGTTCTGCTCGGGGTCGCGACCTATTTCTAGCAGGGGCCGGGCCCTGCCCGGCCCGTGGCAGTCAGAGAAGGGAGCAAGTCTTGGAAGGAACGATCCAGCCACCGCTCACCCGGTCGGTCGAAGACTATCTCAAGGCGATCTACCGGCTCTCACTCTCGGGGCAGCCGGCGAGCACCAGTGCGATCGCCCAAGCGCTGGAGCTGGCACCCCCTTCCGTGAGTGGCATGGTCCGTCGCCTGTCGGAGCAGGGGCTGCTCACCCACGAGCCGTATCGCGGCGTGGAGCTCACCGCCGAAGGACGCCGTGCTGCGCTCCGCATGGTTCGCCGTCACCGCATCATCGAAGCGTACCTGGTCGGGATGCTGGGCTACACCTGGGACACGGTGCACGAGGAAGCGGAGCGGCTCGAGCATGCGGTCTCCGAATCGCTGATCGAGCGAATGGCCGACGCGCTGGGCCATCCCCGCTTCGACCCCCATGGCGATCCGATCCCCGGGCCCGACGGGGAGATCGCGGAATTGCTCTACACCCCTCTCAATGAAATCCCACTGGGAGAGACCGCGGAGATTCGGCGGGTCGATACCAGTCACGCCGAGCGTTTGCGTTACCTCGCGGATCGAGGACTGACCCCGGGAACCAGGGTGAAAATCGTCGGGCGTGATCCCTTCAATGGTCCGATCGCACTGGAGCGCGACGGGAAGCGGCAGATCATTGGAAGCGAAATGGCGGCGCTGGTACTCTGCACCCGTCTGATTGCCGTCTGAGCGATCGCCAGATCGCTAGGTTGCGAGATCACCAGATCGTTTTTCGGCGATCTGTTCCAGGTGCCGCTCCAGGTGCATGGCCAGAAAGAGTCCCCATCCGGTTGCATCGAGCATTCCCCAGACCGGATGCTTTGCCACATACAGTCTCGTATCGCGCGCCGGGTCGCTCAGCATGGCGATCGTGGATCCCCGCCACTGCCAGAAATCCGAGAGCAGCTCATCGCGGGTCCGCCACTTTCCGGTGGGAGTGACGAACTCCGGCGCCTTGCGTGCGGTGCCGGCCCGATCGGGCATCATCTTCCTGATCAGCTTGTCCTTGTCCCGCGCCTCGGCCAGCATCTCTTCGGTCGCTGGCGCCTCGAACATCTTTCGCGCGATCAGCTTTCCGCTCCCCACCTCGACCAGCCCGACGTGTTCGCAGATCTGGGCGATCGACCACGTTTCGCCGACCGGCTGGGCCTCCCACTCCGCGGCGGAGAGCGACTGGACCAGGTCGCTGAAGCGCGCCGCGCTCGACTCGAGGAGTGAGAGAGTCTCGGCGCGCAGGGCATCGTCTGCGATGTTAGTGTTCGTCAACATTCACCTTCACAGTTTACGGAATGACTGAAACGGAGACTCTGGCCCGGGAGCTGGTAGACAAGTTCGCCCGCGGCTGGTCCAAAGCCAACCTCGACCTCATCTGTTCGGTCTTCGCCGACGACGCGGTCTTCAAGGAAACCCCCTTCACTGAGGCGCTGGCCGGACTCCCCGCCATCCGGCGGTGGTGGGCCGACGTGCCCTACCATCAGTCGGAGATCACCTGCACCACCGGCGAGATCTACTCGGCGGGCCCCTGGTTCTCCACCGAATTCAAGACCGTCTTCCGCCGCCGCCGGACCGGCGAGTGGGTCGAGGCGCGGGGTGCGATCTTCTGCGAAACTGCTGGCGGAAAAATCACCGAAATGCGAATGTACTGGCACCGCTATAGTGGCGGACGGGAGATCTGAAATCCGTCCGGTGTCCGGTCAGAGGACACCTGTCCACCTCGCGGACGCCCAGCGTAGCACGGCAGCAAGGCGTAAGCTGGTGCATCACTTCGGGTTGGCCACCATGGCCGGGTGGCATGTTTCTGGATATTCCGGCCGATGTCCGGAGGTGGCTCTATGATCAATCTCGTTCTCGCCTCACTCGCGCTGCTCGGTCCCTCGGTGGACTCGAGTGTCGTCGAGGCTCCTCCACTCAAAATCTGGATCAACAGCGATCGCTCGTTCCGTCCCGGGAACGCGGTGAAGGTCCAGGTCGAAACCGGGAAAGCGGGTTACCTCCTCGTTCTCCATTTTGCGCCATCGGGGCAGCTCTCGGTGCTTTTCCCGGTCTCTCCGGGTGACGACAACCTGGTGCAGTCCGACCGTCGTTACGAGGTTCGCGATGGGGGCGGGTCGGTTTCGTTCGTGGCCGAGGGCTCCGGTCCCGGGCTCATCTACTCCGCGATTTCGGACGATCCCTGGCAGCTCGAGACCGTGACACTGAACGGTGCCTGGGACTACGGCGCCATCACGATCGCGCGCGACACCAAGGACCCCGAGGCCGATATCACGACGCTGGTGCAGCGGCTCTCGTCTTCTCGCGGGTTCGATTACGACGTGCTCGACTACGCGGTCTATGGTGACCGCGGCGGGGATGCGTCTCCACCGCCGTCGTGGTGGTCTCCCGCCTATAGCGACGGGTATTCCGACTGCGGCTGCTATGGCAGTGGCATCTACCTCAACTTGGGATTTTCCTTCGGCTGGCCCTGGTACTGGTATCCGCACGTGTCGCCGTACTACTACGGCTACTACCCCTACAGCTATTACCCTGGCTACGGATATCCGTATCACCCGTACTATCCGTATTACCCCTACTATCCCGGCCATGGGCACGGCGGGTACCACAAGTACAACACGCTTGCCGGTCGGGCGCGAGGATACCAGATCAATCCGACCTATCCGAACCCGAACGGTCGTTCCCGGGCGGGCTCCCGCAACGTAGTGACCGATGGCTCCGGTGTTTTCGCCGATGGCAACGGACCGGCCCGACGCGCGCGGGGTGGCGCCGACCGCGCAGGCACGCGGAGCAATGGCGGTGATTCGTACGGCGGTGCTGGTCGCCCCGCCGACAACGGGAGCCGGGGAAGCAACGCCGGCGGCCGCGAGGCGACCAATCCTCGCTCGACGGGCGGAGACCATGGCGATCGCGCCCGTGCCCGCCCCAGCGGAGGCCAGGGGCGGTCCAGCGCTCGGAGTGCGAACTCAACCACAACGCCAGCACCCAACGTGGAGCGCTCGCGTCCAGCGAATCGCGCCCGCAGTGAGTGGATGCGGGTCGAGGATGGTTCGACCTCCACGAACCCTGCGGGTGCGCGGCGCGTCGAGCAGGGGACCCGAGCTGCGAGCAACCTCCCGACGCGCACCGACTGGACTCGCGCCGCAGCACCGCAGGCACGCCGCACCTACCGTCCCGAAGCTCCCCGCACCCGCGAGGTATTTGCGGCCCGGTCCCAGCCTCAGGGCGGTGGCGAGGCGCGAGCCTCAGGCGGCGGCGGTGAAGGCAGGCCCTCCGGCGGTGGCGAGGCCCGGTCCAGGCCCGGCGACGGTTCTCGCGGTGAGGCCCGGTCGAACGGTGGCAATCGCGGCGCCAACACGCCTTCATACGCGGCCCCGCGAGGACAGTCGAATGGTGGCGGGCAGCGGGTGAACGGTGGTGGTGGCGGCGGATCCCGCGGGGGAGGTGGCGGGGGTCGGGCGCGCGGAGGGCGGCCCTGACAGCCAAGGCAGATTTCAGATCTCAGTTCTCAGAGGTAGAAGGGGTCTCG
>DATEOL010000192.1:0-9947 GCA_035274025.1 Gemmatimonadales bacterium
TCGAATCCCGCGGTCCAGGCCTCGTACATCGGGCGGCGCCTGGCGTCGGCACGGGCCTTGGCGAAGAACATGTCCGGCACCATGTCGGCCCGGACCAGGGCCCAGCCCACCGCGAGGATGACGCCGAGCGCGACGGCGAGACGCACCGCCATGAAGCCGTGCGAGAGCCACACCGCCTTGCCGTGTTGCAGCGAGTGGAGCTGCTCCTGCATGGGGCCGTAGATCGGCTCGTAGCCCACCGTGAAGATCAGCGCCAGGCCGAGCAGCGACACCGGCAGGAAGGCGATCGACGCCTGCGCGAAGCGAATGATCAGCCCCGCCCATTTTGCGTTGCCGATCTTGTAGGCGGCCACGAGGCTGACGCTGCCGCCGGCGAGGCCGGTATAGAAGACCCAGTTGAAGTGGAACGCCTGCCAGGCGCGGTCATGCCCGGCGCCCATCAGGGCCACCACGAACAGCACGAGTCCGATCAGCGTGATGACGATGCCGGTCCGGAGCATGCCGCCGAAACGGCCGCCGGTGAGGGCGTGCTCGACGAGGCGGTCGCGCAGTTCCTGATCGTGGGTGAGTTCCATCAGTGTCCTCCCGCGACCGGCGCGTCGGCCTGCAGCTTCCGCACGTATGTCACCACCGCCCACCGCGCCTCGGCAGAGGGAATCTTGTCACCATATCTCGGCATGACACCCCGGCCGTAGCGGATGAGGCTGTAGATGTGCCCGTCCGAGCGGCCCCGTGCCTGCGCGGTGAGCAGGTTCGGCGCGCCCATCCGCGGCCCGACGGTGCCGTTCGCGGCCCCCGCCGGTCCGTGACAGACGGAGCAGTAGATGTGGTAGAGCGTGTCGCCCCTGGCCAGCGCCGCGGCGGAATCCATCACCGGATTCCGGATCGCATCGGCGACCTCGAACTGGCCGTTATTCCACGCCGCGCCCCAGTCGCCCTCGAGTCGATTGATCGGCACCGTTCCGGGAACGGTATTTCTCGGCACCGATGCCGACTCGTACGGGTGCACCGCCGGTGACTTGACCATGTGGTCGAACCACGGCACCAGCTTGAGCAGGTCGTCGGGCGAGGGGACCCGGTCATAGTAGAAGTCGCACCCGGCGAGCAGCACCGCCGCCAGGGCAACCGACGGGGTGAGCCTACGCCTCATGGGCCACCTCCACCGCGCCGGCGCCGGTGAGCAGCCGCTTGATGCCTTCCGCGCGATCGCTCGCGCAGGGCACGAAGATGCCGATCCGGTCGTCGCTGAACCGCGGGTGGAAGGGGCGGCCGCGGATGTTCTTGAGCTGCGGCAGCAGGATCATGCCCGCGACGGTCGCGAGCGACCCCAGCAGGATCGTGAGCTCGAACATGATGACCGTATACGGTGGAAACGCCGCCGTCGGCTTGCCGCCCACCAGCAGCGGCCAGTCGTACGACATCCAGGTCGTCATCGCGTAGCCGGCGGTGCACCCGGTGAGCGCGCCGATCAGCGTGAAGAGGCGAACCCAGCTGCTGCCGGTCCCCAGCGCCTCCTCGATCTCGTGGTTCGGCGCCGCGGAGTACACCGTGATGTCGTCGTGCCCCGCGCGCTTGAGCCCGTGAATGGCGTCGACCGCGGAGTCGATGTGCTCGAAGGAGCCGAGCACGCCGGGAACCCTCGGAGTGGCCATGACTAGTGCCCTCCTCCCTTCCGCCGAGGCATCGGGATCATCTCCTTGATCTCCTGGATCGCGACGACCGGGAAGGTCCGCGCGAAGAGCAGGAAGTACATGCCGAACCAGCCGAAGGACCCGATCAGGATGCCCCAGTCCGCCCAGGTCGGCGTGGCCTGGCCCCAGGCGTAGGGGAGGTAGTCATTGGCCAGGGAGGAGGCGATGATGACGAACCGCTCGAACCACATGCCGATGTTGACGAAGATCGAGATGACGAAGAGCGCGGTCAGGTTGGTCCGCACCTTCTTGAACCAGAGCAGCTGCGACACGAAGGCGTTGCAGATGATCATGCTCCACCCGGCCCACCACATCGGCCCGAAGGCGCGGCGGAAGAAGGTGGTCTGCTCGGCCGGGCTCCCGCTGTACCACGCGATGAAGTACTCCATCAGGTAGGCGTAGAACAGGATCGACCCGGTGAAGAGCGTCAGCTTGGCCAGGTTGTCGAAGTGGTACTCCGTGATCATGTGCTGCAGCTTGAGGACCCGGCGCAGCGGGATCAGCAGCGTGAGCACCATGCCGATGCCGGAGTAGATGGCGCCGGCCACGAAGTAGGGAGCGAAGATCGTCCCGTGCCAGCCGGGCACGATCGACATCGCGAAGTCCCAGGACACGACGGAGTGGACCGAGAGCACCAGCGGGGTCGCGAGCGCGGCCAGGTAGAGATAGCCTCGGCTGTAGTGCCGCCACTGGTTGTCGGACCCGGTCCAGCCCAGCGAGCAGATGGTGTAGAGCTTCTTCCGCCAGCCCGTCACCTTGTCGCGCACCGCGGCGATATCGGGCACCAGGCCCACCACCAGGAACGTCGTCGATACCGTGAAGTAGGTCGAGATGGCGAAGACGTCCCAGATCAGCGGCGATTTGAAGTTGGGCCAGAGGTACCGCTGGTTCGGGTAGGGCAGCAGCCAGTAGAAGATCCACTGCCGCCCGATGTGGATGATCGGGAAGAGCGCGGCAGTCATGACGGCGAAGACCGTCATCGCCTCGGTCGAGCGGTACACGGCCGTGCGCCACGGCGAGCGGAACAGGAACAGGATCGCCGAGATCAGGGTGCCGGCGTGGCCGATGCCAACCCAGAAGACGAACGTCGTGATGTAGACCAGCCAGAATCCCGGCGGGGAGTATCCCGCGTGGCCCAGCCCGTCCTTGAGCAGGATGACGAAGGTCACCAGCCCGATCAGGAACATCCCGATCGCCGTGAAGAGCGCCAGGTAGTAGCCGCGGCTGGGCGTGCCCAGCGTGGCGACGACGTCGCGGGTGACTTCGGCCTGGGTCTGGGTGGGGAGGTGCGGTTCGTGCGTGACGGCGGTCATCGCTCAGGCCTCCGCCTCGTGAAGGACCTTGGCCAGGTACGTCACCGAGGAACGCACGTTGATTTCCTCCAGCACATGGTAGGCGCGATGGTCGTTCTTGAGCGCCACGACGCGACTCTCCGCCTGATGGACGTCGCCGAACTCGAGCGCGCCGGACGGACAGGCCTGGGCGCACGCGGTGATGATCTCGCCGGCCGCGACCTCACGATCCTCCAGCCGGGCGCGATGCTGCGCACCGCGAATCCGCTGGATGCAGAACGTGCACTTCTCCATGACGCCGCGGGCCCGCACCGTGACTTCCGGATTGAGCTGCAGGTTCATCGGCTCGGGGAAGGCCTTCTTCGCGTAGGCGTACCAGTTGAAGTAGCGAACCTTGTAGGGGCAGTTGTTCGCGCAGTAGCGGGTGCCGACGCAGCGGTTGTACACCTGCCCGTTGAGGCCTTCGGGCGTGTGGTACGCCGCGTAGACCGGGCAGACCGGCTCGCAGGGCGCGTTGTCGCAGTGCTGGCACATCATCGGGATGAAGCGTGCCTCCAACGGCTCGCCCTCCTCGCCGCCCTCCCAGTATCGCTCGATCCGCATCCATGACATTTCGCGGCCGAGCCGCACCTCGTCCTCGCCTACCCACGGAATGTTGTTCTCCGCGTAGCAGGCCGTCACGCAGGCCGAGCAGCCGGTGCACCGCGAGAGATCGACGGTGAGTCCCCACTTGGGATGCTCGCCGGTGTAGTTCCCGTACTGGGTGAGCTCCTTCTGCCGCTCGGCCCAGCCGCTGATTGCCTCGACTTCGCGCTCGGTGTTGATCTCGTGCTCGGCGTGCCCCTCGGCCGCGTACGCTTCCTTGACCGTGAGTCCCCGCTTCGCGTGCGCGAGCGCCATCGTCTCGACGATGCCACGGCCGAGCTGGCGGGGTGTGCCCTCGGTCTTCGCGGGCTTGGTGTAGGCCTGGTTGACCCGCTCGACCCGGACCCGGGTGCCGCCATAGGAGATGAACGGCTGGGCCGGGTCCCAGGCGAGGAGATCGAGCGGATTCACGCCGCGTCCCGTCGCGTAGCTCCCGAACTCGGTGTGACCGAGTCCGAGCGGGATCGCGAGCACGTCGCGCCGGACGCCGCCGTAGCGATAGACCGGCACCTCGATCGACCCGCTCGCGGAGATGAGCCGGAGGTGCTCACCGTCGCGGATGTCGATCTCCTTGGCGGTCTCGGGGTTGATCTCGACCCACGACTGCCAGGTCCGCTTGGTGATCGGATCGGGATTCTCGAGCAGCCACGGTCGGTTGGCGCCGCGACCATCGTAGTACATCGAGTGCGGGTAGGCGATGAGGGTGAACTCGCCCTCGCCCTCGAACTGCGGAATCTCCGCGGCGGCCTGGGCGCCGGCCGCGAGCTTGACCGGCGTGCTCACGACCTCGGTGTAGGTCCCGCCCCGGCGGAGCGACTCGCGCCACGCGTCGTCGGTCCCGCCCCACGTCGTCCGCAGGTGGGCCTCGAAGCTCGCCGCGTTGAACGTCGCGAGCGGCCCGCCCACGGCCTTCGCAACCGCGAGCAGGACATCGCCCGTCGCGCGGGTCTTGAAGACCGGCTCCATCACCGGCTGCACCAGCGCGCGCACTCCGGCGCGGGGCGCCACGTCGTCCCAGCGCTCGAGCGCGTGATGATTCGGAAGCAGCAGGTCGCAGAGCGCCGAAGTCTCGTCGTAGAACAGCGACGTCGAGACCTTGAAGGGAACCTTGGCGAGCGACTCGGCGAACTTCGACGACCTGGGCAGCGCGTAGACCGGGTTGGCCTCGTGAATGATGAGGACCTGGACCTGGCCTGCGTCCATCGCCGCCTGCAGCGCGGCGAGCCCGGCGTGACCGTCGCCGTGGTCCAGGCGGGCGCCGAAGTGGACCGTCTGGCCGATGTTGCCAGCCACGTAATTGAGGATGTTGACCGCCGCGCAGAGCTCGACCGCGCCGCGATGCTGCGAGCCGATGCCGCCCGCCACCGCGAGGCTCGGCTGGGCGCTGGCGAATTCCCGCGCCAGCCGGGTCACGGCGTCTGCCGTGAGGCCGGTTGCCTGGGACGCGCGCTCGGCGGTGTGTGCCGAGAGCGCGCCCCGAAGCCCGTTGGCATCGGCGGGGGCGCTGGTCCGCTCCGAGAGGATGACATTGGCCATCGCGAGGGCGAGGACCGCTTCGCTTCCCGGAGCCACCGCGTGCCACTCATCGGCGTTGAGCCCGGTGAGATCGCGACGGGGGCCGATGTACACGGCCTTCGCCATCTCGCCGTTCTGGAAGCCATGGCTCTCCGCGAAACCAGCCTGATTCTGGATCGGCGCGAGCCAGGTCTCGAGGAAATCGGCGCCGAAAGAGACGATGTGCTTCGCGCGGGCGAAGTCGTGGGCCGGCAGCTCGTCGAGCCCGAACACCCGCTGGTTGGCGAGCCGCATCGCGTCGTGCTCGAGCGGCTGCCAGCGGGCGACCTTGCCGCCCAGCGCCTCGGTCCACGACTGGAGCAGCGCGCTGAAGGTGCCGTCACCCGCACCCGAGAGGACCGCGACCTGCGGGCCCGCGGCCTTGATCTTGTCGGCGAGCTGGGTGATCGCCGCGTCCCAGGCCACGTCGGCGAAGGCGCCGCCCTGCTTCGCGCGGGCGGTCCGGGTGCGGCCCGGGTTGTAGAGGCCCTGCAGCGCGGCCTGTCCCCGGGCGCAGAGCTTGCCCCTGTTGACGGGGTGCTCGGGATTGCCCTCGAGCTTCACCGCGCGGCCTTCGCGCGTGATCACGTGGACGCCGCATCCCGCGCTGCACTCGGTGCAGGTGCTGGCGTAAATCGTCGGAATGCCGGGGACCTGGTCCTCGGACTGCACCAGGTAGGGAATCAGCTTCTCGACCTTGTCAGTGGAGCAGCCCGACAGCGCCGCGGCGCCCGCGCTCGTCACACCGACGACCGAGAGGAATCGCCGGCGGCTGATGCCGTCCTGGGAAACCTGTTCGTCAGCCATGGTGTCTCCGCTCAGTAATGGCAGACGGAACAGTCACGCTTGACGTCCCGCTGGAGGTGGCAGCTGATGCAGAAACCCATGTTGTTCACGTTGTTCAGTTCGAACACCTGGGGCATGCGGGCGACGTCGCCATGGCAGGTCCCGCAGGCCTTGGGGCCCATCGCCTTCACGTGGACCGAGTGCGGAAAGCGGACGTGGCGCGCCAGGGTGTGGATGCGGGTCCACTCCAGCTTCGACGAGTCGGCGTGCTCACGATTGTTCCAGAAAGTCCTGAGCTTCCGGATTTCGCGGCGGGCCGAGCTGTCGGTGCCGGCGATCGCGGCGTGACACCCCATGCAGGTCTGCACGCTGGGAATGCCGGGCTCCGAGGAGACCGTCACCGAGTAGTGGCAATACTGGCAGTCGATCTTGTACTGGCCGGCGTGGATGTCGTGCCGGAAGAAGATCGGCTGTCGCGGTCCCGGGAGCGACGCCGTGTCGCCCGCGGCCAGCGCCACCGCTGCCACCGAATCAGGAACCGCAGGAGTCGTCTGCTGCGCTCGTGTCGTGCGGCCCGCCAGCAACAGTCCGCCGCCCGCCGCCACGACCGCAAAGGTTCCGAGCACCGCGAGCTTTCGCATGCCTGCCGGGCCCTCGTCTGGTTAGGAGTAATCCCACCGGAAGATCCCGGCAGGACGGGCGTAAAAATAGGAGGCTTGGTGACTTACTGGAAGTCGTCGATTGGGGCGGTTTGAGGCGGTTAGTCGGTTGGGGCGGTCAGGGCGCGGGCTGCTACCGCCACAACCGCCTCGTCCGCCTCAACTGAGGCGATTGATGTACTTCACGACCTCGAGGGCAATCGCCCGGAGCAGCGTGGCTTCGCGACCATCGAGATCCCCCCGAAAAAACGTCTCCCGGAGCGACCGCATCACGAATTCGGGCTGGCGGGTCTTGAAGAAGTCGATCCGCTCGAGCATCGCGTTCCAGTCCCCGAAGAGCCGTTCGTGCTGCTCCGCGGTGGCCTGGTCGGCGCGACGGCGGGGCGGCTTCACCGGCACGTCGAGGCCATGCCGCGCCAGCATTGTCTCGTAACACAGCACGCAGATGGCCTGGGCGAGGTTGAGCGAGCGGTATCCGGGATCGGTGGGGATGGTGACCATCGCGTGACAGCGGTCCAGCTCGTCGTTGGTGAGCCCCTTGTCCTCCCGGCCCGCCACGAAGGCGACCGGACCGTCCGCCGAGCGCTCGACCAGCGACTGCGCCGCGGCGCGCGGGCGCATCATCGACCGCTTGGCGCGCCGTTCGCGCGCGGTGAGCGCCACGGCGTATGCCGTGTCCGCCAGCGCTTCGTCGAGCGTCGCGGCGATCCGGAGGCGGGCGAGAATATCGCCCGTGTTGTGGGCGATGCCCTCCACGCGCCATGCATCGAATTCGCGGGGATTGACCAGCCGGACGTCGGTGAGGCCGAAGTTCTTGGCGACCCGGATCGCCGACGCGATGTTGACGAGGTCCTGCGGCTCGACCAGGACGAGGATCGGAGGATCGGGGGGCCGGCGGATCCCTCGCTGGTCGCTCGGGACCGGATCGGAGGGTTCGGTCACGCCTCGGTGGCGAAGTCGGTCTTGTGGCCGCGGCTCTTGAGGGACGCGAGGATGCCAGTCTTCTCCGCCGCCTTGAGCCAGGCTTCGCGGGCCTCGATCTGGCCGGCCTCGACCAGGTCGAGCAGCGCGTCGTTCAGGGTGACCATCCCGACCTTGCGATTGGTCTGCATGATGGAGGGAATCTGGAAGGTCTTTCCCTCCCGGATCAGGTTGGAGACCGCGGGGATCGAGAGCAGCACTTCACGCGCCGCCACCCGGCCGCCCCCGACCTTGCGGCAGAGGACCTGCGCCACGACGCCGCGCAGCGACTCCGACAGCATCACGCGGATCTGCGACTGCTGCTCCGGTGGGAACTGGTCGATGATGCGGTCGAGCGTGCTCGGTGCCGTCGTGGTGTGGAGGGTGCCGAACACGAGGTGACCGGTCTCCGCGGTCTCCAGCGCGATGGAGATGGTCTCGAGGTCGCGCAGCTCACCCACCAGCACGACGTCGGGATCCTCGCGCAGGGCGGCGCGCAGCGCGCTCGCAAACGTCCTGGTGTGGACGCCGACCTGGCGCTGGGTGATCAGGCACTTCTTGCCCTTGTGCACGAACTCGATCGGATCCTCGATCGTGAGGATGTGCTCGGTGCGGGTTGCGTTCACCAGGTCGATCAGCGCCGCGAGGGTGGTCGACTTGCCGCTACCGGTCGGGCCGGTGACCAGGACCAGGCCCTTGGTGAGATGGGCGAGTCCCTGGATCTGCGGGCTCAGGCCCATTTCATCGGCCGAGCGCACCTGCGCCGGAATGAGGCGGAACACCGCCATCGGCCCGTTCCGGTCCCGGCCCGCGTTGGCGCGGAAGCGGGCCACGCCATCGATCTCCCAGGCCCAGTCGGCGTCGGAACTCTCCCGATACTCCGCCTTGATCTGGGGGCTCATGATCGAGAGCAGCATGTGCTCGAGCTCCTGGGGCTCGAGGGCGGGCGCATCGATGCGGACCAGGTCGCCGTCGCGGCGAAGAATCGGAGGCTCGCCCACCCGGAGGTGGAGGTCCGATCCGCCCTGTTCCTTGAGCAGCCGAAGCAGCTTCTCGAGCGTTTCGCGCGAGGGCCCGAGATCGGGCTCCGGTGGCGCGACGGGAGCCCCGGGCATCGCGCCCTGGACCGGGCTCGCGCCGGCCTGCTCGCTGCGGAAGACCAGTACCGCGCCGCTCCCGCCGTTGTCGGGCGCCAGCTCGACGTCCACGAGTCCCATCGGGGCCTGGTAGGTGAAGGAGAGCCGGGCCGACGGACTCAGCAGGGAGGCCATGGCCGGCGGTGCCAGCTCGCGAATGAGAGAGGCGACCTGCGCCTCCTCGAGAATCTCCCGCGTGACCGGCTTGAGGTGCCCGCTGCGATGGCGCATCCGCACCGGATGGCCGGCGGCGAGCACCAGCCCGTCACCACCGTGGGTCAGGAGCGCCTGAAGAAAACGATCGAGTCGTGCCACGGTGCCTCGTTCAATCGAGCGGACGCACGACACTCACGTGCGACCGGTTGATCAGGCGGGGGACGCCCTCCGTCACGAGCTGGAAGAATGGCCCGGATTCATTCAGGAAGTCGAGCGCGCGTCCGTGCCCGTTGCGAGCGACCATCGCGGCCTCACCCCGGATCTCCTCACCGCCGGCGAGCCGCACCAGCAGCGCCACGCGACGGTCGGGGTCGGGCAGCAGCACGATGCCTTCGGGGGGCCACCCCTGGGGCGGCCACTCGCAGGTCACCATCGCGACCTGGGACTTGGGCACGAACACGGTCCCGCTCTCCTGCGTCACCGGGAAGAATCCCTCGGAGCGGTTGAGCATCTCGAGCGGAGTCTCCGGCCCGGCGTGATGATGCACCCAGTCGATGAGGTGGATCTCTCCCGGGTAGACCTCGCCGTTGGCGAGCGTCACCAGGGAACGAACCCGGGTCGTGGTCCCCCAGTCGCTCATCCCCGAAGCTCCACGCCGGCGCGCCGCTCGTGGAGGCGAATCGCTTCCACGTGATCGGCGTCCTCGCCGAGCTCCGCATGGGCCTGCTGCAGCAGCTCGCTCACCCGATCCATCATCGGTGCCTCGATCCCTTCGGTCCGCGCCAGGTCGCGCGCGATCGCGACGTCCTTGTCCAGCAGGGCAAGACGAAACGTCCGGGGCCAGGCCCCCGAAAGGACCCGCTCCGGCACCAGGCGCTCGCTCACGAATGACCGGCCATTGGCGTTGTTGATCACCTCGAGCGCCGTTCGGGGGGCGACCCCGGCCTTTGCCAGCGTCGTGAGACCCTCGCCCAAGGCGAAGACATTCACGGCGATCAGCATGTTGTGTACCGCCTTGAGGGCATGTCCCGCGCCGGCCGGACCGACGTGGACGATCCGCTTGCCGAA
>DATEOL010000193.1:0-3215 GCA_035274025.1 Gemmatimonadales bacterium
AGAAATCCTGCAGCCATCGCTTGACGGGACCGAAAACCTTTTCCACCGCCGGGCGGCCGCGCGAGCTGGGGAAGGAGCTCCCGAGCGCGATCTGCCGCGCGCCGTAGAGCACCAGCCCAGCCGGGACCGCCATCCGCGGACTCTCCACGCTGTCCACCAGTCCAGTGAGACCGGAAGCCGGAGCACCGAGCCGCACCGGCAGCGCGAAGACCTCGCGCGCGAGCTCGATCACGCCGGGGAACTGGCTTCCTCCACCGGTCAGGATCACGCCGGCAGGGAGGTGCTGCTGGTATCCGGCCCGCGAAATCTCCGCCATCGCGAGCTCCAGCACTTCCTGCAGCCGCATGTGAATGATATGCGCGAGCACCCGACGCGACGCCATGCGCACGCCCTGCCCCGGCGTGCCCGGCAGCTCAAAAGTATCGTCATCGGAGGCGAGCGGCTCGTAGGCGGCGCCGAAGCGCTGCTTGATGCGCTCCGCTTCCTGCTGCGTCACCTGCAGGCCGTGCACGATGTCGTTGGTGACGTGTTGCCCGGCGAACATGAGCGACGCGAAGTGCCGGATCTTTCCCTCGTGAAAGACGCTCACGGTGGTCGAGCCGCCGCCCAGCTCCACCAGCGCGCAGCCGAGGTCGCGTTCATCATGGGTGAGCACCGCGAGCGAGGCCGCGAGGGGCTCGAGCACGAACTCGCCCACCGAGAATCCCGCCCGCTCTACGCACTTCCGCACGTTCTGCAGCGCGGTGCCGAGCGCGGTGACGAGGTACACCTCGGCTTCGAGCCGCGACCCGGTCATCCCGATCGGGTCGGTGATGCCGGTCTGTCCGTCGACGATGTAGTCCTGGGGAATCGCGTGCAGCAGCTCGTGGCCCAGGCCGAAGGAGACGTTGGCCGCGACGTCGTTCACCCGCGCCACGTCACCGGTCCGGATCTCGGAGCCGGTCACGGAGACCACCCCGTGAGAGCTCCGTCCGCTCACGTGCTCGCCGGCCACACCGCAGTAGACCGTGCCGACTTCGACCCCGGCCATGAGCTGCGCGTCCTTCATTGCCTTGCCGATGGCGCGCGTGGTCTCCTCGATGTCGCGAACCACCCCGCGGCGGACACCGCTGGTCCGTTCGTTGGAGGCGCCCAGGATCTTCACGCCCGGTGCGCGCGCGTCGCCGGTCACCTCCCCGATCACGCCGGTGACCTTGGAGCTGCCCAGATCGAGTCCCGCCACCAACCGCTGCACCTGAGTCACGTTTGATCAGCCTCGCACGAAGACGCGATCGTTGAACCGCGCATCCAGCTCCCGCCACCGGCGCCCCTTCCGCGCCAGGTCATCCATCACCGTCGCGAGCGCGCGGAGCTGCGACCTGCCCGCGTCCGCCCGTAGCACCACCCGCCAGTCGCTGCCCCGCAGGATGACGTCCTGCCGCTCGACCGACACCGCGACGATCCGGCGGAACAGCGCCGGCTCGGCATCCTTGATTCGCGCGATGAGCCGCGCGGCTTTTGCATCGGCCACCGACACCGGCAGGTCGGCCGGCGCGCGGGTCGGGTCGAACGGGAGAATCCGGCCACTGCCATCCATCAAGGCGAGCGCGGTCTTGCGTGGCGTGAGTGCCACCGGCTCCGCCTCCTCGATCCGGACGACCAGGGTCCCGGGCCAGCGCCGCTCGATCGTCACCCGCCGCACACCGGCGATCGCGAAGACGCGCTTCTCCAGCGGCTTCACGTCGTCGAAGACACTCGCGGCCGGCTTGAGCTTCATCGCGACCGCGACCTGCTCACCGGTGACATATCGTGCCCCGACCAGGTCAATCCTTCTCACCCGGAAGAAGGACGCGTGGCGAAGGGCGCGGGGCGCGAGTGCAATCAGGGCGAGCGCCGCGACCACTGCCGCGATCATCCCCATACGCTTCCGGGTAAACCACCGCCGGATTCGGTCGAGCGTCGACCGTCGAGCGTCGAGCGTCGACTGTCGGCCGCTCACCGTTGACGGAGTCGCGCCAGCAGATCCGGCCCCAGTGTGGTGATGTCCCCTGCACCCAACGTGAGCACCACGTCGCCCGAATGCACCGCGCTGGCAACCATCTCGAGCAGCTCGACACGGTCCCGGGCGAACTCGGCGGGGGTGCCCCGCTTGAGCACCGCATCGTAGACCAACCGGCCGGTCACGCCGGGTATCGGGGCTTCACGCGCGCCGTACACCTCGGTGACCACGGCGAGACCTGCCGTCGAAAGCGCCTCGCCAAGTGCCACGTGCTGGGCCTGGGTGCGCGAATAGAGGTGGGGCTGGAATACCGCCACGATCCTCCGCCCCGGAAACGCCTGATGAGCTGCCGCGAGCGTGGCCCGCACCTCCGTGGCATGATGGGCGTAGTCGTCGACCACCAGCACGCCACCGGCCTCACCGCGATGCTCGAAGCGCCGCCCGACGCCGGTGAACTGTGAAAGAGCGTCAAGCGCCTTCTGCACGTCACCTTCGAGCGTCACGATGACCGCAATCGCGGCGGTCGCGTTCAGGATGTTGTGGATGCCCGGCACCTTGAGCCGGAGCACCGCCTCACCTCCGCCCGGCAGGCCAACCACGGCGACGGTGCCCGACCGGTTCGCGGTCACGGTTCGAAGGGAATAGTCCGAGAGATTCCCCCCAAAGCGGACGACTTTGGTTCTCCGTGCTCCGTGCCCGGTGCCCCGTGCACCCAGTCGGTCCGCAAGGCGATCCGACGCCTCATCCGCGCAGCCGATGATGGCGGTCTCCGCTCGTCCCGCGAATTCGGCGAAGGCCGCCTCGAGCTCCTCTGCCGAGCCATTGTAGCACTCCAGGTGCTCCGGCTCGACGTTGTTGACGACCGCGATCGCGGGGTCGAGCTCCAGGAAGGCCTGGTCGTACTCGTCGGCTTCGATGACAAAGAGCGTGTCACTCCCGGGTCGCGCGTTGCCCCCCCAGGTGCCGACCCGGCCGCCGGCCAATCCGGTGGGGTCGAGCCCGGCGGCTGCGAGCGCCTCCGTGATCATGACCGTCGTCGTGGTCTTCCCGTGGGTCCCCGCGACCGCGACCGTAAGGCCAGTCGCCACCAGGTCGGCCAGGGCGCGCTTCCGGGTGAAGATCGGGATCCCCAGCTCCCGGGCGCGCGCCAGCTCCGGGTGATCCTCCGGAATCGCCGCGCTCGCCACGACCGCCCGCGCTCCCTCGACGGCCTTCGCGTCATGCCCGGAGAAAACCG
>DATEOL010000194.1:0-5083 GCA_035274025.1 Gemmatimonadales bacterium
TCGAGGATCATGCGAAGCGATCCGGTACCGTCGCTGATGGTCACCCGGAAATCAGGCGAGATCGTGGCGGTATCGCTAATCACGGCGCTGGTCAGCCGGACCAGGGCGGCATCGAGGACCCCATTGCTGGCGGTTGCGGCCGTGCCGGTGCTGACGGGCAGCGGAACCGGCTGAGGCTGCGACAGCGGGAGCCTCGAGATGTTCGCGTTGTCGAGGGTCGGCTGGCCCGCCCGCGTGGAAGTAATGCCGATCACCGAGACGCTGTCGCCGGGATTGTTCCCCGCCAGCCCGCCCTTGAGGGTCACGCGAGTGAGCCGGATCGCCAGCGAGCTGTCGGTCACGTGGCTGGTGGTGTCGCGGAAGGACTGTACGCCGGCCAGGATCACTCCGCGGATGAACACCCGGCGCCCCAGCGGCAGGTTCCTGACTTCACGCACGGAGTACTCGGGGTATCCGAGGCGCGCGAAGGCGACGGTCGTGTCTTCGGGAAAGGTCACCTTCACTTCATTGGTATCAACCGGGACGTTCCCGATCGTGATCGAGATCGCCTGAACCTCGATCGAGTCCCCAATGCTCGACGGCACCACTGCGATGCGGTACTGGCCGGTGGGGACGGCGGTGAACAAGGCCCGACCGATCTGGTTCGTCGTGGCGGTCTTGAAGGTGTCCGCGCTGTTCCGTATGAAAAGCGCGACGCGCGCCCCGCGATAGACCGTGTCCACCACCGGCGTCGGGGTGCGCGATCCATCTCGATCGAGGTACACATCGACGGCGACGACGCGAGCCTCGTCGGGGCCGAAGCCGAGATCCGACCCGGCGCTGGTACAGGCCGTGGCGAGAAGCAGCAGAGAAAGCTTGCGCATGGTCAGTACTCCATCCGCACGCCGACCCGGATCAGCCTCGGGTCGTTTCTGCGGCTCTGGATATTTCCGAAGTTGGCATTGGCCACAAACGGGAGCGTGACATTGCCCTGATTGTCGGTGATGATCGCCCCGTTGGGATCGACGAGGAGGAGCGCGCGGTCCACGAGACCAACGGTACTCGAGATGACATTGAACGCATCGAGCACGATGGAGAGCCGTGAGCCATCCTTCGCGATCAGCGGCAGCCCCACGCTGAACCGGAGGTCGAGGGAGGTTGCGGCGTCCTCCCGGCAGCTGTTGCGGACGGCGAAGGCGTTGGTCCCCCCACTGCAGCCCGCGGCCGAGAGCGCCGTCGAGAGACCAGTGATCGCGGCGTCGAGATACGCCGGGTCATTCCCCCCGGCGCCGTCAGCGTTCGGGTCCACGCCCTGCCGGAATCCCGGCGTGAACGGCAGGCCGCTCCGGTAACGCCAGCGGGCGCCGACGCTGATCGGCGTCTTGTCGCCCACCTTGTACTCGCCGGAGAGCGCGACCCGGTGCGGCACGTCGAAGTCACTCTTGCCCTCGGTCCAGTCCGCCCCGTTCAGTCCATCGGGGAACGGATTGATCTGGTCGGTCGGATCGAGGGTGCGCTGCCCGGGGACGTTGTCCTCGGTCTTGCTGAAGGTGTAGCTCGCCGAGAATGAGAGTCCCCGGGTGATCTGGCGCTCGACCAGGAAGCTCAGCTCGTAATAGTCGCTGAATCCGGTGGAGGACAGTCCACTCACCAGGTCGAAATCGGTGAAGCGTCGATTGCTCTGCGGCACCGCCGAGATCAGGCCGCCCTGCTGAATCAGGGTGCCGTACACCGGACGTCCTTCCTGGGTCTGACCCACGGCGATCGGATTCAGGTTCAGGTCGGTGCGCCGGGCCAGAAAGTCGGTGTGATGGTACGCGAGGTTCGCGTGCAGCGCGGTCCCGCCACCGAACACGTGGGAGAGTCCCATCCCGGCCTTGAAGGTCCGGGGGTCGCGCCATGAATCATTGAACAAGGTGAGGCGTGCCCCGACGTTGGGCGCCAGCTCGTCGCCAGGCTGGGACGGCCAGGAGCTGAATTGACCCTGGCCACGAAGGATCGAGACGCCGCCGTCAAAGAGAATGGCCTCGGAGAAGAGCGCGGGATCGAGGCCGGAGAAGTAGAGTCCGGCACCACCGCGGACGATCCACTCTCCGCGGTTCTGGACGTCCCACACCAGGCCGAAGCGCGGTCCCCAGCCATGATTGTCGTACGGAGCGTAGTCGTTCGGCCGGCCCGAAAGGAGGAGCCAATCCTGGTTGAGGGTGATCTCATCGTCGGGCAGCGTCTGCAGGTCGTAGCGCACGCCCAGGGACAGCGCAATCTCCGGAGACGCGGTCCAGGTGTCCTGGAGAAAGAGGCCACCCTCCGACACGCGGGGAGTCACCTCGTCGGTGGCGGCGACGAGGCTCTGGTAGAACGTCCCCTGCCCCTGAGCGAAGTCGTCGAGACTCCCGAAGGTGTAAATCCCGTTCGCGCCGTAGCGATAGTCCTGGCGGTAGTCGGTCATCGTGTAGTTGATGCCGGCTTTGAACCGGTGGCGCGCGATCTTGAACTGGATCACGTCGCTCACGTCGAACGACTTGACGTCGAAGAAACCGGGCAACGCCCCGGATCCACCGAAGGAAATGTCCTCGGCCACCAGCGACGTGGATGGCAGGAGACCGGTCGTCCAATCGCGGGTGGCGTTGGCGAAGCCGAGCCGGATCTCGTTGGAGAACCCCGACCACGACGAGGTGATCGAGACGGCGCCCGACAGGTCCTTGGCGTCGAGCTGGGTGTCATTCAGGTTCGCCCGTTCGTCCAGGAGGAGAGGAGAATCCTCGGTCCACTTGGCATACCCGAACCGCAGCATCGCGGTGTGACGGCCCAGTCGCCAGTCGACGCGGCCCATGCCGCTGAACCCGTTCCAGGTGCGGACGACGGGCTGAACGGCAGAGTTGAGCCCGACGCCGTAGGTGTCCTGGGCGACGGTCGGGAGCGCCTCGCGGAGGGAGACGTTGGAACCGTTGAGCAGGCCGGCGTCGTTTTCCCACGGATATGCGGAGGGCGTGCGCACCTGCTGGTAGTCCAGCCGGAGCATGAAGTTCGCCGTGTCCCGGATGATCGGGCCGGCGAGCGAGGCGCCGACCTGAAAGGAAGTCGCGGCGCTGTCGGCGGGATTGTCTTCCTTTACTGAGCCGAGACTCGCGTTCGAGAAGGTGGCGTAAGGGCGGAAAGAGATCAGATTCGTCCCCCGCTGGGTGTGCCCCGCCAGGAGCGAGCCCGGATAGCCGCGCCATTCGGAATCGAAGCCGATGGACTGGACCTGTACCTGGGACAGGGCATCACGCTGGAACAGCGGAGCCGAGGCCGGCTCGCCAGTGAGCGCCGGGTGGCGCGTCAGGTTTTCGGGAAGACCGTCGACCCAGAGGCGCGACGACGTCGCCGCGAGTCCGCCGGTCGAGAGTGCCCAGGCATCACGAGCATCACCGGTGCGAACCACTTCGGTGATGTTGCGAGCGATATCGGTGCTGGATCGGTTGCGGTCACCATTGCTGAGCTCGGTCCCGGCGACGGTGCGTCCCATGGTGGCGCCCGCCGTGGCACCCCGCTGATGGATCTCGATGACTCGATCGACCGGCGGTGGCTTGCGCTCGAGCCGGAAGGAGATGCTCGTCGTCTGTCCGGCCTCGATGATCACACCGGTGAGGCGAACGGGCTGGAGACCGACCTGTTCCGCGAGCACCCGGTACGTGCCCGGAGCCAGAAGCGGGACGGTGAACAGCCCTGAAGCGTCGGTCTCGAGAAAGGAAATCGCACGGCCGTCCGAGCCCTCGACCGTGATCTGCACCCCGATGATGGGTGTCGACTCGGTCGCGTAGAGGGCGACGCCGCGGAGCGCGCCGTTGGTCAGGCTCTGTGCCCGGGCAACCCCGCTGCCGGCCGCAACCATCGCGGCGGCGCAGAGGACGGCCCGGACCAGCGGAGTGGCGAATCGCATCAACGCTCCCATGGAAGGGATGAAGAAATCGTTGGTGAAAGTGCAGACTGGGTGCCAGCACAGGCGGGCAGGCGGGCGGGCGGGCAGGCGGGCCGCTTGCTGCAATCTGGCTGCATGTCTGCCGTTGTCACTCAACAATTTATGCGGGTTGACCGCTTTCGGTGTAGGGAAACGCGCGCATATGTGTGGTGGAACCCCAACACCAGTGCCCAAGCCTAACGCTTTGCAGGTGCAAGCCTTTGCGCATTTCGCGTCACGAGTCGTGCCGCGCGTGCAACGCCCGAGGGTGCCGGAATTCGAACTACTGCCCGCCTGCCCGCCGGTTCGCCTGCCCGCCTAGATTCGGTCGATGCCCGCGCTCGCCTTCCGGCGCAGAATCCTCCTTGCGATGATCGTCTTCGGCGTCCTGCCGACGACGCTCGGCATCATCGGATGGGCGATGGCCCTGCGCAATCGCGCCCCCGCCATCGCGGGACGCGCGGCATTCGAGGAGGTCGGCGCGACGGGGCGGCACTTCCTGCGGGTGCTCGACACCACCCGACTCACGCCGGAGGAGCGGGCCGCCCTTCGCGAGCATACGTCCGAGCTCAACTCCGCGATGGCCCAGGCCAACCGGGCCGAAGCGTTCAGCCGCTACCGGGCGATCGGGATCACGATCGTCATCATCGTCCTGGGATCGGTCCTGGTCTACATCTCCGTCGTCATCAGCCGGGTCCTGTCACGCCAGCTCTCGGCGCCGATCGACGAGCTGGTAGGCTGGACCGGTTTCCTGCGCCGGGGCGAGCCGCTCCCCTTGAGCGCGAGTCGCTCCGGCGCGCCGGAGTTCGCCGCCCTCCGCCAGGCGTTCCGCGACACGGCCGCCGAGATCCAGGCCGCCCGATCGGCCGAGCTCGAAGCGGAGCGACTGCGCGCGTTCCGCGAGGTCGCGCGCCGGGTGGCGCACGAGATGAAGAACCCGCTGACGCCGGTGCGCCTCGCGGTCCGGCATCTCGCCGAGAACGCGACGCCGGAGCAGCGCGAGTCGCTGGAAGTGCTGACCGCCGAATCCGGGCGGCTGGAGCAGCTCGCCCGCGAGTTCGCGACGCTGGGCCGGCTTCCCGAAGGTCCGTCCGCCGATGTCGACCTGGGTGAGCTCCTCGGGGAGCTCCTTCGCACGTCGGTTCCCGAAACTGTCACCACCTC
>DATEOL010000195.1:0-3071 GCA_035274025.1 Gemmatimonadales bacterium
ATACATGCCCCGCTCGATGCCACCGAGGTGGCGGAGCAGGTCGCCAAACGTCCATTGGGTCGACGACGGCGCCCACTCCAACTTGTCGCCCGGAATACCGGCGGCGACCCGCAGCGTCCGCTTACGAATCGAGGGCCAGTACTCGAGGAAGTCGTCGCGGTTCACGGTCAGACAGTCAGACGGTCAGACGGTCCGACAGCTTCACCTTCGCCAGGCGTTCCGCCGCCGCCCGAAGCATGTCGTCGGTCTTGCAGAAGGCGAACCGGATCAGGTGCCTCCCGAGCCCGGGGTCGCTAAAGAAGCTGGAACCGGGGACAGGAGCGACACCGATCTCCGACGTGAGCCAATGGGAAAACTCGACGTCCGAGAGGTCCGAAAGGTCCGAAATATCCGAGAGGATGTAGTAAGCCCCTTCGGGTGCTATGCATTTGAAGCCACTCGACTGAAGGGCGCCGACCAGGATGTCTCGCCGGCGGCGATACTCGCCGCTCATGTCCGTGTAGTAGGACCGGGGCAAGGTCTCCAGGGCGACGGCAACAGCTTCCTGCAACGGCGCGGGCGCGCCGACCGTCAGGAAGTCGTGGACCTTTCGGATCGCCTCGCTCACCGCCGGCGGCGAGATGATCCAGCCGATCCGCCACCCGGTGATGCTGAAGGTCTTCGACGCGCCGCTGATCGTAATCGTGCGCTCCGCCATCCCGGGCAGGGTAGCCATCGGGATGTGCTCGCCGGTGTAGCGGATGTGCTCGTAGATCTCGTCGGTCACCGCCCATGCGTCGTGCTTCTGGCAGAGCGCCGCGATCCCTTCGAGCTCTGCCCGCGTCAGCACCCGTCCGGCCGGGTTGTTCGGCGTGTTGACCACAATGGCACGCGTCTTCGCGCTGAACGCCTTCGCGAGTCGGTCCAGGTCGAGCGGCTGGCCCGGCTCCAGCGGCACGAACACCGGCTTCGCCTCGCAGAGGATCGCGTCGGGGCCGTAGTTCTCGTAGAACGGCTCCATCACGATCACTTCGTCGCCCGGATTCACGATCGCGAGCAGCGTCGCCGCCATCGCCTCCGTCGCCCCGCAGGTGACCGTCAGGTGCGCCTTGGGGTCGACCTTCATGCCATACCATTCCGAGTACTTCGCCGCGAGCGCGAGCCGCAGCCGTTCGGCGCCCCAGGTGATCGCGTACTGGTTGATGTCTGAATGGATTGCCTTCGCCGCGGCCTCTTTCAGTACGTCGGGTGTCGGAAAGTTGGGGAAGCCCTGGGCGAGGTTTATGGCGTCGTGCTGCTGGGCGAGCCGGGTCATCGAGCGGATGACGGACTCGGTGAACCGGTGCGTTCTCGTGGCGGTTGAGGACATGCTGGAATCTAGCAGGGCCAGCTAATGCAAATTCCAGATTCCAGATTCCAGATTCCAGATTCCAGATGTCAGATCGCATTCTGGAATTTGAAATCTGAAATCTGGAATCTGCGGTTGCCGTGGCCGGTCTTGACAGGCACGACAGAGGGCTGAATCTTACCCCGGAGCATCTCCGGGGAAGGACCCGTGGCCGATCTCGACCTGGTACAAGGCACCCTCGACGTCCTCGTCCTCAAGGCCCTGGCTTGGGGACCACGGCACGGCTACGGCATCGCCCGCTGGCTCCGTGACACCACCGACGACACGATCCTGGTCGAGGACCGGGCGCTCTACCTGGCCCTGCACCGCCTCGAGGAGCGCGACCTCATCGAAGCCGAGTGGGGCCTCTCCGAGAACAACCGGAAGGCCCGCTACTACACCCTCACCCGCGCCGGAAAGCGGGAGCTGACGCAGCGCCAGTCGAGCTGGACCGCCTACGCGGACGCCGTCTTCAGGGTGCTGCGCGCCACCAGGGGCGACGCATGAGCTCCCGCGGATTCCGTCGCCTGCTCCGGATCCGTCCCCGCCCCGGCGACGTGGAGCAGGAGCTCCAGTTCCATCTCGACTCCCGGGTCGAGGACCTCATCCGGCGTGGTTCGACCCCGGAGGAGGCGCGAGCCCGCGCGCTCTCCGAATTCGGTGACGTCGAGGGCACGGAGCGCGAGCTCCGGGCGTCCCGTCGCCGGCTCCAGACCCGGCTCGCGCGTGCCGACTGGCGCAGCGACCTCCGGCTCGATACCAGGATCGCGTGGCGCGGACTGCTCCGGCGTCCCGGCCTCGCCGTTTCGCTGCTCCTCATCCTGGGTCTCGCGAGCGGGGCCTGCGGCGCAATCTTCACCGTCGTTCGCGCCGCGTACGTCGCGGCCCTGCCCTATCCCGAGCCGGGACGACTGCTCAACATCTACGAGGTGAAGCCGGACGGCGGGCTCAGCGAGGCCTCCTGGCCCGACTACATCGACTGGCGCACCCAGTCCGCCGCCGACCTGTCGCTCGAGGGCTATGAGCCGGCCAGCGTGTTCGTGGGCGGCGCCGGGGACACGCGCATGCAGCGCGCGGCGCGGGTGACCTCGGGATTCTTCGACCTCCTCCGATCCCCGCCGCAGCTCGGCCGCGCATTCCGCGCCGGTGAAGACGCTCCCGGCGGGACGCCGGTCGTGATCCTGGGTCACGGCTACTGGCGCCAGCATCATGGCGGCGACCCCGCGGTCCTCGGCCGGAGCGTCACCATCAATGGCCAGCCGCACACGATCATCGGCGTGCTGCCCAAGGGCTTTCACTTCGCGGCCGTCGGCGACGCCGAGCTCTGGCTTCCGCTCGACCGCAACGCCCAGGTGCGCACCGAGCGATACGATCATTGGCTCGGCGTCGTGGGCCGGTTGACGGAAGGAAAAACGTTGCGCGACGCCCACGCGAGCCTCGATCTCGTGATGGGCCGTCTCTCGAGCGCCTATCCGGAGTCCAACCAGGGTCGCACCGTGAGCGTCACGCCGCTCCGCGACATCGTGATCGGTGAAGTCCGGCCGGTCCTGGTGGCGCTGTCGTTCGCCGTCGCCCTCATGCTGGTCATCGCGTGCGCCAACGCGGCCGGTCTCCTGCTGAGCCGGACGCTGGCGCGCGCGCGCGAGCTCAGTGTGAGGATGGCGATCGGTGCCACGCGCGGCCGCGTCGTGAGGCAGCTCGTCAC
>DATEOL010000196.1:0-17178 GCA_035274025.1 Gemmatimonadales bacterium
TCCGGAGCAGCCTGGTGGTGACTCAGGTGGCCCTCTCGCTCGTTGCCCTGGTGTGCGCCGGGCTCTTCCTGCGCGCGCTCGGCAAGGCGCAGGAGGTCAACATCGGGATCGCCGATCCCGACCATCTGCTGGTGGTGTCCACCAAGTCGTACCTGGCCGGGTACAATGACACGACCGGCCCGGTCATGGTGGAACAGCTGCTCCAGAAAGTTCGCGCCGTGCCCGGCGTCGTGTCGGCCGGCGTGTCCACCTTCGCGCCGCTGGGCTTCGGCGGCAACAGCTCGCAGTCGATCACGGTGGACGGCTACACCCCCGGCAAGAACGAGAACATGTCGGTCCAGTACGGGTTCGTGAGCGATGGCCTCTTCGAGACCCAGGGCACCACGGTGCTCCAGGGACGCGTTATCACTCGCCAGGACCAGCGGAATACCCAGAACGTGGTCGTGGTGAACCAGGCGTTCGTCGACCGGTTCTATCAGGGACAGGATCCGATCGGCAAGCGGATCACCCGCTGGCGCGGCGACACGGCGATCGTCGTGGGAGTCGTGGCCACGGGCAAGTACCAGTCCCTGGACGAGGCACCCCGTCCGGTCATCTACCGCGCGCTGCCGCAGTCGTGGAAGTCCGACTTCGAGCTCTTCGTCAGGACCACGGGCGAGCCCAAGGCGCTGGCCGAGCCCCTCCGCAAGGAATTCCTGGCGTTCGACCCGAACCTTCCCTACCTCGATCCCCGCTCGATGGGCGACCAGACCGCGGTCGCGACGATCGCGCAGCGGATCGGGTCGCGGATGCTGGGGATCTTCGGCGGTCTCGCGTTGCTGCTTTCCGCCATCGGGATCTACGGCGTCATGGCGTACACGGTGAGCCTCCGCACCCGGGAGATGGGGATCCGCCTGGCCCTTGGCGCGGCGCGCGAGCGGGTGGTGCGAATGGTGCTCCTCTACGGCGCGCGACTCGCCATCATCGGCCTGGTACTTGGCGGTGCGCTCGGGTTCGCGGTGGCAAACCTCATGCGAAGCCTGCTCTTCGGCGTGCCGGCCGGCGATCCGCTGACGTACGTCGCGATCGCCGGACTGCTGCTCGCCGTTGCGTTGGTGGCGAGTGCCATACCCGCCATCAGGGCGGCGAGGATTGATCCGATCAGAGCACTGAAATCTGAATAAGCCCTAAAGCCTTGGAAAATCCTCCCTCAAGAGGGCTTAGGCCTCTAGGCCTTTAGACCCAGCAACGGAGTCACGCATGCTGTCGGATTTCAGGTTTGCGTTCAGGGGCCTGCTGCGCACGCCGGGCTTCACCATCGCGGCGCTCCTCACCCTGGCGCTGGGGATCGGCGCCAACGCCGCCATGTTCGCGGTCGCGAACGCGGTTCTGTTCCGCGAGCTGCCTTATCCGGTCGCCGACCGGATGGTCTCGCTCACGGACGTATCGGTCGGCAAGACGAGCGAAGCGCTCGCGGAGGGAACCGATTTCGGGGTCTCGATCGCGGGCTTCCTGGACTGGGAGAAGCGGAATCGCACGCTGGAGCAACTGGCGGCCTACAGGTTCACCCTCTTCAGCATCACCGAGACCGGATCTCCGGAGGCGATCCTCGGCGCCATGGTCACCTGGGATTTCTTCGCGACGTCCGGGACGCCTCCGCGACTGGGCCGCGCGTTCCTCGAATCGGAGGATGTCCCCAATCCGCCCAAGGTCGTCATCGTGAACGACCGGATCTGGAAACAGCGGCTGGGCGGCCGTGCCGACGCCATCGGGAGCTCGCTCCAAATCGCGGGACAGACCTACACGGTGGTTGGTGTCCTGCCGCCCGACTACGAGTTCCCCGGGGTCATTCCCTCCAGCGCCAGTATCGATGTCCGGACGGTCGAGATGTACACGCCGCTCCAGACCGATCCGCTCCCGCTCACGCGTGACAACCACAACCTGATGAGCATCGGCCTGATCAAGGCGGGGACCACCCTGGCGCAGGTCAGGCAGGATTTCGACCGGATCGGCCGGGAGCTTGCCGCCGAGTTTCCCAGTGACAACACCGCGCTTCGGGTCGCAGTCACACCGCTCAAGGAGCGATGGGTGTCGCACGTGCGTCCCGCGCTTCTCGTGCTGCTGGGCGCGATCGGCTGCGTGCTGCTGGTCGCCTGCGCCAACGTGGCGAATTTGATCCTGGCGCGCGGTCGCGGCCGGGAGCGTGAGCTTGCCGTCCGTACGGCGCTCGGTGCGACGCCGGGACGGCTCGCTCGCCAGCTCCTGGTCGAGAACCTCACGCTCGCCTTCCTGGGCGGCGCCGCGGGACTCTTCATCGCCTGGGCGGCCATCAACGGCGTCGTGTGGCTCCGCCCCGAGAACCTGCCGCGCGCCTCGCAGATCCGTCTCGATGCGGTCGCGGTGATTGCGACGTTCGGCTTGAGCCTCGTGACCGCGGCGCTCACCGGCCTCGCGCCGATGCTGCGGGGCGCGGGGATGACCCGGCGGGACGCGTTTGCCGAAGGGCAGCGGGGCAGCTCGTCGGCCGGGATGTCGCGCGCGCGACAGGCACTCACGGTCATCGAAGTCGCCATGTCGCTGGCGCTCCTGGTGGGCGCCGGCCTGCTGGCGCGAAGCTTCGAGCGCCTCTCCCGGGTGCAGATGGGTTTTACCGGTGACAGCGTGATGTCGGTCGGCATCCTGCTGCCGGTGCAGCGCTACGACTCGCCGGAGAAGTGGGGCCGGTTCTACCAGACCGTCCTCCAGCAGCTGCAGGCCGATCCATCCGTCATCAGCGCCGCCGCGATCAACGTGCTGCCGCTCTCCGGCTTCGGGGAGACGGCCTCGTTCGGCATCGAGGGGCGGGCGCCGTTCGCCCAGGGTGAGGAGCCCAGCTCGGCATCACGGTTCGCCTCCGTCGATTACCTCGAGACGACCGGGATTCCGCTGATCGCCGGGCGGTGGCTCGAGCCGCAGGACGACAGCGGCGCCCGCACCATCGTGGTCTCGCAGAGCATCGCGCGCGACTTCTTCCCCGATGGCGCGGTGGGCCGGCAGCTCCGGATGTACCAGCATGTGTGGCAGGTCGTCGGCGTGGTGGCGGATGTCCGGGAATTCGGCCCGGCCAGCGACGCGCCCTACCAGACCTACCTGCCGCTGATGCGAAACCCGACGCCCTATGGCTTCTTCGTCGCGCGCACCCGGCTCGACGACCCGGCCGCCGGCCGGGTGCTCCAGAACGCGGTGCTGGCGGCCGATCCGGAGCAGCCGGTCTTCAATGTGCGCTCGCTCAGGAGTTACATCGCTTCGAGCCTGGGACCCCGGCGCTTCACCGCCATCATGATGGGGGTGTTCGCCGCCGTCTCCCTCGCGCTCGCGTCGGTTGGACTCTATGGCGTGATCGCCTACCTGGTCTCCCAACGCACCCGCGAGATCGGCATCCGGGTGGCGCTTGGCGCCTCGACCTCCGGCGTCCTCCGCCTGGTCCTGGGCCAGGGCATGCGTCTCGCCGGTATCGGCGTGGTGATCGGCCTCGTGCTCACCTTCGCGCTCAGCCGCTCGCTCTCGAGCCTGCTGGTCGGCGTGAGCGTGTTCGACCCGCTGGTCTACACCCTGGTGGCGGTGACGCTGCTGCTCGTCGCCGCAGCCGCGACCATCATTCCCGCCCGGCGCGCTGCCCGCGTGGACCCGGTCTCGGCTTTGAGATCTGAGTAGCGCGCCCCATCTGGCGATCCAGGGATCTGGTGATCTGGCGAATCGCCAGATCGCTGGATCACCAGATCGCCAGATGGCTGGTAGCTTTCCCCGCATGGCGGACTCCTCACCGCTGGTCCTCATAGCAGACGACCAGGCCGACATCCTCGAAGCCCTGCGCCTGCTGCTCAAGGCCGAGGGGTACCGGACCGTCACCGCCCACGTGCCGGAGGGAGTGATCGCGCTGGTGGAACAGCACCGGCCCGATGCGGCGCTGATCGACCTCAACTACACCCGGGACACCACTTCCGGCCGTGAGGGGATGGATCTGCTCTCCCGGCTGCAGGCGCTCGACCCGACCCTTCCCGTCATCGTGATGACCGCCTGGGGCAGCGTGGACAAGGCGGTGGAAGCGATGCGGCTCGGCGCGCGGGACTTCATCGAGAAGCCCTGGGACAACGCGCGGCTCCTGACCACCATCCGGAACCAGGTCGACTGGTCCCGCGCGATCCGGGCGGGGCAGCGCCTCGAGATCGAGAACGAAGTGCTCCGTCGCGACCAGCGTCCGGTGCTTATCGCCGAGTCATCGGTGATGAAGCGGGTGATCGCGCTGATGGAGCGGATCGCGCCCTCCGACGCGACCGTGCTGATCACGGGAGAGCACGGTACCGGCAAGGAGGTCGCGGCCCGCTGGATCCACGCGGCGTCGACCCGGAAGGACCGGCCTCTCGTCATCGTGAACGCGGGCGGACTTCCCGAAGGCGTGTTCGAGAGCGAGCTCTTCGGGCATGTGAAGGGTGCCTTCACCGACGCGCGCGCCGACCGGGTCGGACGGTTCGAGATGGCCGACGGGGGAACCCTCTTCCTCGACGAGATCGCGAATCTCTCGCTCGGCCAGCAGGCGCGGTTGCTCCGCGTGCTGCAGAGCGGCGAGCTGGAACGAGTCGGGGATTCTCGCACCCGGAAGGTCGACGTGCGAGTCATCGCCGCGACCAACGCCGACCTGCGCGCCGAGGTCGCGTCGGGCCGGTTCCGCGAAGACCTGCTCTTCCGGCTCAATACCATCGAGATCCACCTGCCGCCGCTGCACCAGCGTCCCGAGGACGTCGCCCCCCTGGCGCAGTATTTCCTGGAGCGGTACGCGGCGAAGTACCGGTCAGTTGCCCGCGGCTTCACGGCCGCGTCACTGGCGATCCTCGCCACCGCGCCCTGGCCCGGGAACGTGCGCGAGCTGGACCACGCGGTGGAGCGCGCGACGCTTCTTGCCCAGGGGCCGCTCATCGACGTGCCCGACCTCGGCCGCGGGGATGCGACACACGAAGCCGCGCCGGATCGTGCTCGCACCCTGGACGACGTCGAGCGCGACGCCATCCGTGCCGCGCTGGCCGCCCACGGCGGCAACGTGGTGCAGGCGGCAAGGGCACTGGGCCTTTCGCGGAGCGCGCTCTATCGCCGCCTCGAACGGTACGGACTGTAGCCGGACGTGACGGCGCCGCTCGATCGCCGCATCCTCATCCTGGCCACGGTCGGCGGACTACCGGCCGTTCTCGTTGCGGAGTGGGTGATCTGGCGCCTGGAGTGGCCTCTTCCTGTACGGCTGCTGCTGGTGCTGTTCCTGGTGACGAGCTGGCTGGGCTGCGCGATCGCCGCGCAACGGAGCCTGGTCAATCCCCTGCACACGCTGGCGAACCTGCTTACCGGCGTCCGGCAGGGTGACTTCTCGCTCCGGGCCCGCGGCGCGGACGCCCGCGATCCGCTGGGGGCGGTCTTCCTCGAGTACAACGAGCTGGGTGAAGCGCTGCTGGCGCAGCATGTGAGCGCGCTCGAGGCGACGGCACTCCTCCGGCGGATCATGGAGGAGATCGATGTCGCGGTGTTCGCGTTCGACGCCGAAGAGCGGCTCCAGCTCGTGAACCGCGCGGGCGAAAGGCTCCTGGGCCAGCCCGAAGAACGGATGATCGGACACACCGCGCAGACGCTGGGCCTTGCGGAGGCGCGCGCGATCGCAAAGGGGCGGACCCTGGATGCCACCTTCGGGGGCGCGTCCGGTCGCTGGGAGGTCCGGCGGGGGACCTTCAGGCAGGGTGGCCGCCCGATGGAGCTGGTGGTGATCTCCGACCTCACGCGCACCCTGCGTGAAGAGGAGCGCCAGGTGTGGCAGCGCCTGGTGCGGGTGCTGAGCCACGAGATCAACAACTCGCTGGCGCCGATTCGCTCGCTTGCCGGAACGTTGACCAGCCTGCTCGACCGGGAGCCGCGCGCGCCCGACGCCGAGACCGATCTTCGCCGCGGGCTCGACGTGATCGGGACTCGCGCGGAGTCGCTCAACCGGTTCATGGCGCAGTATGCGCGGCTGGCGCGCCTGCCCGCACCGACGCCGGGGGACGTGGTGGTGGCCGATTGGGTGCAGCGGGTGGTGGAGCTCGAGGCCGGGAAGCCGATCACGATCGTCACCGGTCCCGACGTGGTGATCAGCGGCGACGGAGACCAGCTCGACCAGGTGCTCATCAACCTGGTGAAGAACGCGCTCGAGGCCGTGGGCGGCCGCGGCGCCGTCGAGGTCGGCTGGCGCCTGCTCGATTCCGGGATGGTCGAGGTGTGGGTGCGGGATGACGGCCCGGGCATCCCGTCGAGCACCAACCTGTTCGTGCCATTTTTCACCACCAAGCCGGGCGGGACGGGGATCGGCCTCGCCCTCTCGCGCCAGATCACGGAAGCGCACGGCGGGACGCTCGTGCTCACCAATCGAGGCGACGCTCCCGGTGCCTTGGCCAGGGTGCGCTTGCCGGTAGCTACTAGCGACTAGCTGCTAGCAGCTAGCAGCTAGCAGCCTGTCCTGAGAGGAGTCCTGTGGATCCGGAAGTGACCCTCGGTGGTTACATGAAGAAGCATGATCGCGCCGCGGCGTTTTCCGGGCGCGACGGCGAGCCGTACTCCGTCGCGATCTGGGTCGACGACGAGCCCGACGCGCGCGGGATGTACGGCGCCGCGTTGCTCTTCATCCAGTGGAGCAAAGGCGGCGACCGGCCGGTCGGCCACGTCGAGAGCGACTACCTCGCGTGGGCCCGCACCCCCGAAGAAGCCGAGGAACGGGTGAAGGGCCTGTCGCTCTTCGACGTGAAGGGCGCGCTGGATCAGGCCATCGCGGAGCGTCCCCCCGAATGGTGAGCGGTATCGTCCTGGCCCGCGAGGGCTCGCAGTTCCGGGTTCGAACGGGGCAGGGCGACGTCACGGCGACACTCCGGGGCAGAACCAAGCGACACGACGGCCGCGCGCTACCCGGCGATCACGTGCAGCTGGAGAGTTCGGGCTCGGAGTGGGCGATTGCCTCGGTCGACCCGCGGCGCAACGTGCTGGCCCGTCGGGAGCCGGGTGGACGCCGGGAACGGCCGCTCGCGGCCAACCTGGACCGCGTGTTCGTGATGACGGCCACCCGCGATCCCGACCCCGTGCCGCAACTCATCGACCGCCTGCTCGTGCTCGCCGAAGTGGACGACATTCCCGCTGCGGTCATCGTGAATAAGCTCGACAAGGATCCCGGCACGGCATTGATCGAGCGCATGACGCGGGTCGGTTATGAAGTATTTCCCGTCTGCGTGAAGGCCGGAATCGGACTGGATGCCCTGTTTCATCGGATGCATGGACGCATCTCGGTGGTGACCGGCCCATCAGGCGCGGGGAAGTCGAGCCTGTTGAACGCGCTCCAGCCAGGACTCGGGCTTCGGACTGCGGAGGTGAGCGAGCGGATTGGCCGCGGCAAGAATACGACCGTCACGGCACAGATGATCCCGCTCGAGCAGGGAGGGTTTCTCGCCGACACACCGGGTCTCAGCGAAATCAGGTTCTGGGGGCTCGACCCCCAGCAGCTGGTGCGGAGTTTTCCTGATCTCGTGAAGTACGTGGATGACTGCCGGTTTCCTGATTGTCGCCACAAGACCGAGCCGGGCTGCGCGGTTCGTGCAGCCGTCGGCGGTGAGATCGCCGAGGATCGCTACGAGTCGTACCTCATCTTCCTGGAAGAGATCGAAACGCTCCCCAAGGATTGGGAGTAGGCAGAGGCCGGGACCATGCCCGGGCCCTACGCCGATGGCTTCCCAGGCACGAGCGGGAGTCCCTTGGGAGGTGTGGCAAGGAGACCCGCGCCGTAGCGGCACTCGTCACGTCCTTCCGGAGCCTTCGCGCACGTCGCCTCCCGTGGGGCGGGATCGGCGTACAGGACCGCGATCTGTTCCCCGACCGCCACCCAGCATTGGCGCTTGTCGTCGCCGGCGGGTGCTTCCCGGCAGAACTCGAATCCATCCGTGGCCTTCGCCGTGACGTCGATGAAATTCTTGACCGCTCCCACGAAGCACCACGGCCGGTAACCGCGGTCGCCCACCGAGCAGAGCTTGATGCTCCGCTTCACGTCCTGGATGGTGATCCCGCTCGCCATCGTGCCCATGCTGAGGTAACAGAAATGCCGGACGTCCTTGGGCGAGCTGTCGCAGGCAAGGGCCGCGCGCTCGTAGTCCTGGTTGAAGCGACCGACGATCATGCCGCCCTGGAGCATGTAGCAGGACTGCCAGTACTTGGGGTCGACGATGGAGCAGGGGTAGAGCGCGTCGGTTGAATCGCGCATCTTGAACGCGACCGGCTGGGCCTCGCCCCCGCCGTGACCTGAATGCTCACTGTGCTCCGCGTGTTCGCCACCGGCGCTGTCCGACTTCCCGCCTTCCCGCCCGCCCGCCTCCTCCGCAAGCACCCGCTTCGGCGCGTGATGTCCGCCCGGCATCGACGCCACGGCGTTCTCCATGAACACCCCGCCGTAACAGCTCTCCCGGTCCCAGGTGCTTGGCAGCCAGTCGCAGCCCTTGAGTGAGCGGGGAAGGTCCCAGTTCCACGCCATCTCGAGACCATGCCCGATCCCGTGCACGCACTGGAATCGGAGCCAGCGATTCACCCGGGTGGTCTCCATCAAGTCGCAGAACCAGGAGACTTCGGTCGAGTCGACGCTGCCGTCGCTGGTGAAGTAGGCCTGGATGACCCCGTGATAGCAGCCGGACTGGAAGAGACCGGTGCAGCTGTCGAAGACTTTCCCGACATCCCGGCCCGGCGCCCACGCCCTGATCCCGATGATATGGGTATACACGTGTCCGTCGGACTGGACCTTCCGGTCCTTTTGTGACAGCGCGGTGAGGGCGCCGAGCGCGAGTCGCACCCTGCCACTGTCGGACAGCGCGACGAAATAGTTCTCGTAGCAGGTCTGCCGCGATTCGCTGCTGAGCCACCGGCACTGCGAGTAGGCGAGGCTGGCAAGTCCGTTGGTATCGCCCCGCGCGACGAGCGGCTCCTGCTGCGCGCGCAGCGCCGCCGCTTCCAGCGGAGTCGAAGGCTTGGCCTTGCAACCGGCCAGGCCGAGCAGGGCAAAGAATGCCAGCAAATGCCGTGTGTGCATTACCACCTCCCCGCAGTCACTGCCCGCCTGCCCGTTTGCCCGCCTGCCCGTCCTTGAGCGTCCACCGCGTGGTGTCGCGCTTCTCGACCTTGTCCATCATCCGGTCGAAGGCCTGGTCGAGGTCGATCCCCTCGCGATTGGCCATGCAGAAGAGTACGAAGAAAATGTCCGCCATCTCCATGGCCATGTCCCCGGGCGCCTCATCGGCCTTCTTGGTCTTCTGGCCGAACCGGTGATTGACCTCCCGGGCCAGCTCGCCGACTTCCTCGCTGAGCCGCGCCATGTTGGTGAGGGGGTGGAAGTAGCCTTCCTCGAACTGCGAGACCCACGCGTCGACCCGGGACTGGAGGGGTTTGAACATTCCGAAAAATAGGGTCGAAGGGAAAAAGAAGTCGGCAGGACGGCAGGTAGGATAGGACGGGACTCTCACATCACCGCGTACCCGGGGAATACCCTGCCGTCGCTGCCGACTTCGCTTGTCAGACCTGACTGATTCTACGCCGCCTCCACCGGCAGCTCGGAAAGTACCAGGCGCGAGCGCGCCAGATGATTGGTGAGGGCCAGCTCCGAGGCACTCATCGCGTGACAGAAGACATGGCCCTGGACCAGCCGGATGCCGCACGCTGTCGCCGCCGCGAGATCGGCCTGGTCCTCGATCCCCTCGGCAAGCGACCAGGCGCCGAGCCGGGTCGCGAGCATGTGCGCCCACTCCACCAGCGCCCAGCGATAGTAATCCGAATGACAGCCGCGCACGATCGCGCCGTCGATCTTGAGCACGTGGGGACGGACTTCGAGCACCAGCTGCAGGTTCGAGTGACCGACCCCGAGGTCATCCAGCGCGAGCCGGAAGCCTCGGTTCCGGAGCTGGTCGATGTTTCTCCGGAACGTCGGCTGGTGCCAGCTCGGCGCCTGCTCGACGACCTCGATGATGATCCGCTCGGGCGTGAACCCGCTCTGCTCGGCCAGCTCGGAGAGAAACAGGACGAACTCCGGATCCCGGCCCAGGGTCGACGCGTGAACGTTCAGCGTGACCGGCGGCAGGTCGGGAAGTGCCTTCGCTTCGGCCAGCGCGGACGCGAAGCAGGCCCGATCGACCGTCGGCTCGGCGCGCATTCGGCGCACGAATGCGAAGAGCGCGCCGGCCTGCTCGAGACCGGTCCCCGCCGGCCCTCTCGCCAGGGCCTCGACCGCCCAGAGGCTGGTCCGCTTGTCGGCGCTGATTTCGTAGATCGGTTGAAAGACGGTCCGGATACCGCCCGAGGCCAGCATCGATTCCAGCAGCGCCTGATCCGCGTTCATCAGGACGCCGCTGCCAGGAGACTGGCTGCGGCCTGTTCCAGGTCCACCAGCCGGATCGGTTTCTGGAGAAAAAGGTTCACCCCCAGGTGCGTGGCGGCGGCTTCGACTGCCGGGGACCCGTAGGCCGTGAGCAGGATCACCCGGGTGAGCGGATGATGCTCGCGAACCTCGGATATCACGTCGAGCCCTTCCACGTGGTCGGAGAGCCTGAGGTCGGTGATGACGAGGTCGTACTCATGGTTCCTGAGGGTTTCTCGTGCTTCCGCGAGCTCGGCCGCGGCATCGACCTGATAGCCGCGCGCACTGAAGTACTCCGTCAGTCCGAATCGAATAGGTTCCGAGTCTTCTACGATCAGCAATGTTGCCATGCCGCACCTCCCGCACCCGAGGCTCGGTGATTGCAAGGGACCTGCCACCGATCACGTGAATGACCGATGCCCGCAAGTCCTTGCGGTGCAAGAAGGGAGCGGAAACACGCCAGCTTTTCTTATCGCGAGGTAATGTCCGGATTCCAGCTTCCGGTCCGGATTCTGGACTTCAGGCGGAGGACGCCTCGTCGAGATTGAACTGCTTGATGCGCTGGTACAACGTGCTTCGGGAAATGCCGAGGGCCACAGCGGCGCGCTCGACGTGTCCACCGTGATGTCGCAGGACGCGTTCGATGTGGCGGCGCTCCATTTCCTCCAATGACAGCTCGAGGGGGAAATCGTCCTCGGCAACGGAGGCGGGCAACGAAGCACCTCCCAGGGAAATCGCGCTGGGGTCGACGACCGGACCTCGGGCGACGAGCAGCGCCCGCTCGAGCACGTTCCGCAGCTCGCGAAGGTTCCCCGGCCATTCATACGATTCCAGGAGATCGATGGCCGCGGGGGTGAGCCGTGTTCCGGGCCGGCCCAGATCCGCGGCGAGTCTGGCGACGATACCGGAGGCAAGGGGACCGATATCCTCGGTTCGTTCCCGCAGCGGTGGCACCCTGAGCGGCAGCGCACCGATCCTGTAATAGAGGTCGCCGCGGAAAGTCCCCTCCTTCACCCGTGTTTCGACGTCGTGATGCGTCGCGCTGATCAGCCGGATGTCGACTCGCCGTTCCTTGATGTCGCCGAGCCGGCGGAATCGCTGCTCTTCGAGGACCTTGAGCAGGCGCGCCTGGATCGCCTGATCCATGTCACCGATCTCGTCGAGGAAAAGGGTGCCACGGTGCGCGACCTCGAGCAGTCCGGGCTTGGTCGCGACGGCGCCGGTGAACGCCCCCTTCTCGTGGCCGAAGAGCTCGCTCTCCAGCAGCTCGCGTGAGAGTCCCGCGCAGTTGATCTCGACCAACGGTTCCGCCGAACGGCGCCCGTGACGGTGAATCCAGCGCGCGAGCACACCCTTGCCGGTGCCGGTCTCGCCCAGCAGCAGGATCGCGCTCCCGGCGTCGATCGCCAAACGCGCGTCCCGCTCCAGGCGCCGCATCGCCGCGCTCGATCCGTGGAAGGGCTCCACCGCGTCACGGCTGTCGCGGCTGGTCCCCGCCACCCGGGCCTTGGAGTTGCGCTGGTGCTCCAGCGCCCGTTCGATCACCACCAGCAGGGCCGGCAGCTCGACCGGCTTGGTGAGGAACTGCTCCGCCCCTTCCTTGATCGCCCGGACCGCGAGGTCGATCGACCCGTGCGCGGTCAGCACGATCACCGGGGCGGAGGGATCCTCGGCGCGAAAGTCCGGGAGGAGCTCGAGGGCGGTGCCGTCGCGAAGCGAATAGTCCAGGATCACGGCGTCGGGAACCGACTCGTGGAAGACCTTCCGCGCCGCGGCGCAGGTGTCCGCCTCGACCACGTCGTATTCGTGATGCTCGAGGAAATCGCGCAGCCCGAAACGGATCGCGCGCTCGTCGTCGATCACGAGGATCCGGGCCCGTGTGCTCACGAGCCGGTCTCGGGCTGGTGAATCGGAAGGGTGATCCGCACGGCAGCGCCTCCGCCCGCGCGGTTGCGGGCGTCGACCGAGCCGCCATGATCCTCGATGATGCGCCGCACGATCGGCAGGCCGAGGCCAGTGCCGCCGGTGCGGCGGGTGAAGAATGGCTCGAAGAGGTGCTTCATGTCCTCGGCCCTGAATCCGGGGCCATGGTCGGCCACGAAGATGGAGACGTCCCCCGGCGCGGCACCCTCGGCGTCGAGGAGCTCGACCTCGGTCCCGTGAGGCGCGTGCTGGATCGCATTCTTGAGCAGGTTTTCGAGCACCTGCAGGAGGCGGCGCCGGTCGCCCAGCACCTTGAACTCGCGCCGCTCGGGCGAGACCCGGTCCAGGACCGAGATTCCCTGCTCGCTCGCCAGGGTTCCACACGCTTCGACCGCCTCGCTCACGATGCTGCCGATCTCCTCGGGGTGGCGAGCGGTGCCCGCCGGTCGGCCGAACTCGAGGAGGTCGTTCATCAGCTCGTTCATCCGCTCCAGCTCGCGGCGCAGGTTGTCGAGGTACTTGCGGAAGGCGGGCTCCTCGCCAAACCGGGCCTCGAACGCATCCAGGGTCGCCGAGATCCCGAAGAGCGGGCTTCGCACCTCGTGCGCCACGCCGGCGACGAGCGTGCCCAGGGTCGACATCGTCTGGGCCCGCACGACCGACTCCTGCAGCTCGATGAGCTCGGTGATGTCGCGGACGACGAGCGTGGTGACGCTGCAGGCGTCGCCCGGGGGGCCCGATGGGAACGCGGTGATCTCCCAGGTGAACCGAGTCTCCGGGTCGTGCACCGTCGACGAGATCGACTTGCGGCTGGTCGCGGCGCGCGAGCCCAGCTCTGCCGCGCCCCGCAGCGGCTCGCGACCGGCGAACTGCAGCAGCGGCTGGCCGACGATGCTGGGATAGTCGTGCCCGGCGAGGGACCGACCCGCGGCGTTGATGCGCATGACGTCGCCGTCGGGGTTGAGGACGATGATCGGCGAGCTGATCCCGTCGAAGGTGGTCCGCCACTCCTGCGCGGCGTGGCGCAGCTCTTCCCGGGCGAGGTGTGACTCGGTGATGTCGATCAGGGTAGCGATCACCAGGCTCATCTCCGGGGTGTGATGCAGTCGGGCGGAGTAGAGCGTATGGAAGAGCGAACCGTCGCGCCGTCGCGCCACCGACTCCACATTGGTGAGCGCGCCGCCGGACGAGATCATCCGGGCTCGTCCCGCGGCCACCAGGTCGGGGCTCGGAACGAAATCGGAGGCGGGTTTGCCTTTGAGCTCCTCGGGGCTGTCGTACCCGAACATCCTGGCGAACGCTGGATTGCAGTCCACCAGGTGTCCGTCGAGCGTGCCGACATAGAGTCCCGACAGGCTCTGCTCGAACATGATCCGGAACAGGTTCTCGGTGGCTTGCGAATGGCTCCTCCGGCGGGAAAACTCCATCGCGATGCGCACCGAATCGGCCACCTCGTCGGGGTGCTGGTACAACACCACGGGCATGTCCGGCCAGCGCGTGCGCGCGGACATCAGCACCCGGGCTCCGGTGGTCCAGCCCAGTCGTGCGTCCGCCACGACCGCCTCGAACTCCATCTCATCGAGGACGCGGGCAAATTCCGTTTCGCTCCGTGCCTCGACCAGGTCGGCACCGGGGACGACCGCCCGGATCCGGTCCATCGCCTGGTTCCGGAGGCCGGTGTCGTCGGCGACGATGAGGATGCGGGGAGCCATGGGGAGATGCTAACGGGTTTCCCGGCGCCACGAAACTGGAACCGATCATGGGAACGGCGCTAAGTTCCGGCCTCCCAACCCGCCATCCCCGATGCGCTCCCGCGACCGGATCCTGACCAACCTCGAGACCATCTATCGCGAGACGTTCGATCGCGCCAAGGAGGCGCACGATGAGCGCCGCATGGGGGAGCTCGACAATGCCTATATGCGCGACCAGCTGATGCTCGAGGTCCTGCTCGACATCCGCGACCTCTTCGCCGTCGCACCGGCGGCGAAACCCGGATCGACTGCCCTCGAGAAGCTCGAAGCGCTGCGCCGCCTGGCCAGGAAATAATCCATGACTCCTTTCCGCTTGTCCGCCCCGGCCATCCGCCTTGGCGTTCTCGCCCTGGTCGGGTGTTCACCGGCCAGGGACGCCCCGAGTCTCATCGCGGTCGGCAATGTGTGGACTGGGGACTCGGCGCAGCCCGCCGCCCAGGCCGTCGCGGTGCGGGGCGACACGATCGTCGCGGTCGGCGACTCGGCCACCCTGCTCGCGACCGCCGGCCGGGAGACCCGCATCCTCCGCGGCCCGATGGTGGTCCCCGGCCTGATGGACGACCATACCCATTTCATCGGATGGGGCGAGACGCTCGCGTCGGTCGACCTGCGCGACGCGGCGTCAAAAGAGGAATTCGTCCGTCGCATCGCCGCGTTCGCGAAGACCCTCAAGCCCGGTGAGTGGATCACCGGGGGCAACTGGGATCACGAGCGGTTTCCCGGATCGCCGCTTCCGACCCGCGAGTGGATCGACTCGGTGACGCCCGACAATCCGGTCATGCTCTCGCGTTATGACGGCCACATGATCTTTGCCAACAGCGCCGCGCTCAAGGTCGCCGGCGCCGACCGTGCCACCAGGAATGTGGCGGGGGGCGAAATCGTGCGCGGTCCGAACGGGGAGCCGACCGGCATCTTCCGCGACGCCGCGATGGACGTGGTCGGGAGGGCGATGCCGGCTCCCTCCGAGAGCCAGATGGATTCGTCCGCCGCGCGCGCGATCCGCGACGCCGCCGAGCACGGAGTCACCGGGGTCGCGTTCGTCACCGCCCTCTGGCCCGAGATCGCCGCGCTCAAGCGGGCCAGGACGCGCGGGACGCTGACCCTTCGTGTCTCCGCCTACCCGCCGATCGCCGATTGGCGGAACGCCGCGGAAACGCTGCGCGTGAACGGTCCCGGAGATGCCATGCTGCGCCTGGCCGGCGTCAAGGGAATGGTCGACGGCTCGCTGGGCTCGACCACCGCGTGGTTCTTCGAGCCGTTCAGCGATGCGCCCAACACCACCGGCCTGCAGGTCACCAACATCGATTCGCTGCGCACCTGGATCTGGAAGTCCGACTCCGCGGGCCTGCAGGTCGTGGTGCACGCCATTGGCGACCACGCGAACGCGTGGATTCTCGATGTCTTCGACAGCGTGGCGAAAGCCCACGGCGCCCGCGACCGCCGCTTCAAGGTCGAGCACGCCCAGCATCTCCGCCGGGCCGAGATTCCGCGATTCGCGGCGCTCGGGGTGCAACCCTCGATGCAGCCGTATCACGAGATCGACGACGGCCGCTGGGCCGAAAAGCGGATCGGCCCCGAGCGGATCAAGACGACCTATGCATTCCGCTCCCTGCTGGATGCGGGGGCACGGCTCGCGTTCGGCTCCGACGCGCCGGTCGCGCCGCTCGACCCGATCCAGGGGATCTATGGGGCGGTGACTCGTGCGACGCTGGACGGGAAGAACCCCGGTGGCTGGGTGCCGGAGGAGAAGATCACGGTCGACGAGGCCCTCCGGGCGTACACCGCGGCGAATGCATGGGGGATGTTCTGGGACGAGGTGACCGGCGTGCTGCGTCCCGGCATGCAGGCCGACCTGGTCGTGCTCGACAAGGACTTGAAGGCGATCGCCCCGGAAGAGATCCGGAACGCGAAGGTGACGGCGACGGTCGTGGGAGGAAGGGTGGTCTTTTCGAGATAAGGCGGACGGGGAACAGGCGACGGCTCCAAACCCGTCGCCTGTCGCGCTTCGCCCGTCGCCTACCTGGTCCAGATCACGACCAGCCCGCAGCGCTGCGCCCGGCCATCCATCTGGAAGTCCACCGGGATGTCCATCCATCGCGGCTTGTAGATCTCCATGCCTTCCACCATGCTCACCGGAATGTCCCCGACACTCCAGGTGTCAGTCGGGATTCCGCCATCGAACGAGATCGAAGGGGCGCACCGCGCGTGGCTGGTGCGGATCGAGGTAGGCTGGAACCTCCACATCGTCCCGTAGTCCGACGAATTGCGCTCCCAGCTCTCCAGCGCGGCGTACGGCAGGTACTGCCGCACCGCCAACGTCAGGTCGATGAGGTGCCTGCGTTCCAGGTCTTCCGCCGTGACGAAGTACCCGCCGAAGGAGCTCCGTGACCGATCCCAGAAATCCTGCAGCCGGGTCCGCTTCATGCCACTCTGCTCGACGACTTTGAGCTCGGGCAGCCTGACCGGGAGCGCCGTCATCACGAGATCGACGACCTGGGTCTCATCCTTCGCGAGACGCACCGAGTGACGCACCGGGCTGTAGCCGATCTTGCGGGCCGCTACCCATCTCGGTCCGGTCGGCGCGCCCACCAGGCGATAGCGACCCTGCTCGTTCGTCACTACAGGCTTGTCGGTCCGCCCCACGAACACCTCGGCACCCGCGATCGGTACGCCCAGCGTGTCCTTCACAACGCCGGTCACGATGGCCCCGTCGGTCTGGGCGCTGAGTGGCAGGGCCGACAGGCTGAACAACAGTGCAGTCAGGATTCTGGACATCGGTCTACTCCTCGGGACAGGTCTGTCCCCGCTGCGGGACGATTTCGCCCCATTTCTTCCCTCTTTTTGTTGTGTTGCAAGAGCATAGCCACCACGCGCCATAACGCAGGTGAATGGGGTCAGACCCCGTTAATAATTCCACATGCTGAATCGCCTGCCCGATTTCGAGCTGGAACGCTTTTTCGCGCGCTGGGAATTCACCGCTCCATTCCTCCTCTGCGTCTCCGACATCGAGGGACTCAAGCTCACCGAGCTCCTGTCGCTTGCCGACGAAGAATCGCGCAACCTCTGGGATGGCCTCTCGCTCGGCTACACCGAGAGCACCGG
>DATEOL010000197.1:0-6120 GCA_035274025.1 Gemmatimonadales bacterium
GAGCCTGCGACCGTTGGCATGCCGCGGCTGGCCGTGCTCGACCTTGCCCTCGTGGCGCCCGACTCGAGCGAGGCGTGGCTCTCCGCCGGGATCTCGGAGGAAGTCAGCTTGAGCCTGTCCCGCTTCACGGGAATCCGGGTCAAGAGTCGAGGAGCGATTCGCGATGCGCCAAGGTCGGGCCCGATCGCCCTCGGCCGGCGGCTGAGTGTCGATTACCTGGTGGAAGGGAATGTCCAGCGGGCGGGGGATCGGTTGAAGGTTGGCGTCCGGCTCACTTCGACGCGTGATGGGTTCCAGGTCTGGGGACACGAATTCGATGCCGCGCCGGCGGAACTGCCCGAGCTGCACCACCGAATCGCGAGCCTGATCGCGGCGCGCGTCGGTGGGACGCTGGCCACGAGCGATTCCGCGTCCGCGTTGCGCCGCCTCACGTCGAACCCGCTCGCGTACGAGCACTATCTCAGGGGCACCTACCTGCTTGGGCGCAGGACTCCTGTCGCTGTCGAGCAGGCGATCGCGCAGTTCCAGCGCGCCTTCGCGCTGGATTCCACGTTCGCAGCCGCGCCTGCCCGCATCGCTTACGGTTACTACATCTTCCTCGAGTGGGGTTGGAGCTACCGCGGCGCCGGACCGGACCAACTGCTGCGCGATGGGATGCTCCTGGTAGACCAATCCCTGGCCACGGACTCCTCGTCGGCGGAGGCGTGGCTTTCCCGCGCCTACCTCCTTGTCATCCGGGACCCGGTTTCCATGCGTGGGGCGCCCGAGGCGTTTGAACACGCCTTGAGCCTCGATCCCCGAAGCGTCGAAACGCTGTATCAGTACGCCCAGGCGCTGATGGCGCTCGGACGCTGGCCGGAGGCGCGGGTCGCGTATCGGCGCGCGATCGCGCTCGAGCCGGAGCGGGGCCAGACCTATGTGTCGCTGGGCTCGATAGAGCGGAAGGAAGGATTCCCGGAGGTCGCGCGGCGACTGTATGACAGCGCGCTCATCGTCGAGCCCGGAGCGTCCTACGCGCGCGCGGCGCGTTCACGGATGCGCCTCGAAGCGGGTGACGTGGCGGGCGCACTCGACGACGCGCAGACCGCGGTGCGCACGACGCAGGGATATACCGTGCCCCCGCGCGCCGCCCTCGCCGCGGCGCTCTACCGCTCCGGGGATACCTCGGGAGCGTCTCGGGAAATCGAAATGTCGCGCGAAGCGATGGCCAATCCGGGGCATCCCAGCCCCACCGATGTCCGCTGGGTCGGCGCGGCGCTCATCGTGCTGGGCCGCAAGGATGAGGCACTGGACCTGCTGGAACGGGCCAGGCCGCGCGGGGCATGGCTCTGGTTCTACTTCGTGGCCTCCGAGTTCGACCCCGTCCGCCACGACCCTCGATTCATCCGCGTCATGCGCGAGGCGCGACCCGGCTATCCCGGGGAATAGGAACCCCGGCGCGACTTCCCTCAGATGTTGATTGAATCAACAGTTGAGGGTATGATGCAGTATGGCACGCGACCTACTCAGGGCACCCTCGAGGTGACGCCCTTCGTGTTTCTGATCCAGCGTGAGCTCGCCTCGTACCGCATCCCGGATCATCAGGAGCGCTTGAGCGGACTGGGCTACTTGGGTAGAGCAGCCCTATGGTCTCCAAGCCGGCTCATTGTCCTGCCCTGTCGTCAGCCGTTCCAATCCCGTTCCATCGGCGTTGATCACATAGAGCCCCCGGTCGGTCGGTCCGGCTCCCGCGAAGACGATGCGGCCGTCGGGGGTCCAGGAAGGCCCCTCCGCGTACAGGCCCGGTTTCACCCGCTGCACCAACCGGTTCGGTCCCATGATCGCCAGCTCGGGGAATTCGCCATAGTTCGTCGTCGCGAACGCGATGTGCTGGCCGTCCGGCGACCACGATGGTCCCCATGAAAAATGGTAGGTGCTGGTCGTGAGGACGTCCATTTCACCCGCGACATTCATGCGGCAGATCTCCCGCCGTTGCGGGAGATCGCACGTAAACGCGATCCAGTTCCCGTCTGGCGACCAGGCGAGATCCTGCACCCAGGTAACGGGCGCCGGGATCCGCAGCACAGCAGGGGCCTCAGCGCCGCCGATGCTCACCTGGTGAATCCCGGTAAGCACATAGGAATAGCAATACCAGTCACAGGTGTACCCGACGAACGAGAGTCGCCCGTCGGGCATCCAGGCGGGGCTCGACAGGTACTCGGATTCCCGAGTCGGCGCGGTGATACGGAACCCGTCCATTCGCTGGACGCAGAGTTGAGCTGAGCATTCAAAGGCCAGGGACCGGCGGTCCGTCGACCAGGCGGGACTGATTCCCTCCCCTAGTGTGTAGGTCGCGCCATCCGCCGACGCCAGCGTGACGAGGCCGTTCCGCACCATCGCGAACGCCCATCGTTCGCCACAGGAAATCTCGAAGGACACCCTTGCAGTGTCCCGCACCGCCACGCTCCCCACGGTCGTGTGGATGTTCCGGACCCGCCCGCCGAGCACTACGCAGTGCTCCGCGACGTCATCGATTTCAACCGTGCCGTCTCCGCCGGGGGTGAGCACCGACCGCTGTTCCAAATTGGCCGACAACCGGGAAACCTGCTGATTGACCCGGACCAGGTAACCATCCAGGTCGACATCCATGCCCATCGTGTTCGCGGTGACCAGGACCACGGCGTTGATGCTGATGCAGGTGAGTGGAAACGACACCCGCGTCACCTGTCCCAGGCTTACCTCGACCTGCTTGAAGTTCGCTGCGTCCAGCCTGCAATTCGGGGCGACACCGGAGAGCGACACCGAATGCAAACCGGCCGCGAGTCGTGTGATCCTCGCACTGCTCCAGGTGCTGAATGGGACCGGTGTCCCGTCGATCAGGGCCGTGACTTCGCGGGCGGGGTCGAGGCCCGTCTGCGGCACGAAGACCTCGACCCCGGTCGCAAGGCAGATGACTTCGAACCGGAGCACCTGCTCATTGCCGGAAACCACGTTGACTTCCTGACGTCGGTTGCCGCTGACAGTGCAGTTCTCCGCAACGCCGATGAGCTCGACGTCATGGCGGCCTGGAGTCAGGTCCTCGATGAGCCGGCGCCAGACAATGGTCACCCGCTCATAGATCGTGTCGTCCACCCGGAGCTGGTAGCCGTCCAGATCGAGATCTTCGCCGCTCGTGGCGACTGCAACCGCAAGCGAGCCCAAGGGCTCGCTGGAATGGTCCGGGTCAGTGCAGGTCGCGATGAATACCAGCAATGTCAGTGTCTGCCGCGGCGCGAACGACATGGGCTCCCCCGTGCTGTTGCCGCGGGCGTGGAACGGACGGGGCCTGCCGGTTTGCTCTTGACGACCTCCACGCGGGCGTATATCCACTCACGGATGGAGGACTGGCTCCTCGAGCTCAAGGCGAAGCGCGTCGATGCCGCCTGGGATCTTTTCGTCTCGCGGTACCGGCGCGTCATCTTCGCCGCCATCCGGCACTATGCCCGCGATCATGATGACGTCATGGACGTCTTTGCGCGCGTGTGCGAGGCGCTCCGCGACGATGGCATGCGCCGGATCCGGACCTATGTCGATTCGGGGAACCGGCGCGCGCGGTTCAGCACCTGGCTCGTGACCGTCGTGCGCAATCTGACCGTGGACTGGTTTCGCCAGCGGGACGGCCGGCGGCGGGCGGGGTTCGCGGACGTAGAGCTTACCGCACTCGGCAGGGCGATCGCGGAGCAGGTCTACCGGGATGGCCACGGCCACGTCGAAGCGTACGAGTTGATCTGCAGCCGCGACCCTCCGGGCCCCTCCTTCCGGGAATACCTCGCGGAGCTGCGCTCCACCCACCGCGCCCTCGCCGCGACCCGCCTTCGCTACGTCCTCCGCGAGCTGGCGCCACCCCCACCGGACCAGGACGCGGCCAGCGTCCCCGAGCTGCGGGACCAGCGGGAGCGCCTGGACGCGATTCTTCGTTCGCTCCCGCCGGAGGAGCGGCTCGTCGTCCAGCTCTACGTGATGGAAGAGGTACCGGCCGCGGCCGTCGCGCGCGTCACCGGTCTCGCCAACCCGAAGGCCGTGTACAACACCGTCTATCGCATCCTTCCCGTTCTTCGGGCCCGCCTTGCCGAGGCGGGCATCCACGCGGGAGATCTGTGAGCAATGTGTTGCGAGGGCACCGTTCCATGACGCCGTGGTCGACGATGGGGGATTGCTTGAACGACGACATGGTCGCCGCGCTCGCCGATGGCAGCCTGGCTGATTCCGATCGCGTGGCCGCGCTGGCGCATGTCGCGAGCTGCGTCGATTGCCGGGCGCAGCTGGCGTCCGTCGCGCGGCTTCTCGCTGATCCCGCAGTCGCGGGAGCTGCGAGGAGGGCGGACAATCCGGTCCGGCCGTGGCTGAAGGTCGCGGTACCAGTCGGGATCGCGGCGATTCTTCTCGTCGTCCTGGTGCCGCGTGTCCTGCTCCGGCGCCCTCCCCTCGACGAGCATCGCGCGTCCGTCTCCGTCACCGCGGGAGAGTCGCCGCAGGCGTTACACCCGGTCGGGCAGGTTGCCGCGGCGAGACGACTCACATGGTCGCCCGTCGCGCAGGCGGATCGCTATCGTGCCACCCTCTTCGATGCGGAGGGCCGCCCGATCTTCGAGCTGGTGAGCACCGACACGGTCGTCTCGCTTCCCGATTCCGTTTCGATCGAGCCGCTCCGTCGCTACTTCTGGCGAGTCGAGGCACGCACGGCAATCGACCGCTGGTCCTCCTCGGGACTGGTGGAATTCGAAGTCACGGGGGGCCGCGCACCCTGATGCTCATCGCGCTGGGGCTCGTCATCGCCGCGCAGGCAGCCCAGGCTGAGGCGATCTACCAGCTCGCGCTCCGAGAGAACGACCCTCCTCTGATGGTCGAAGCGAAGTCCCGTCCGAACGCTCTGCGCGAAGCGATCTCGGAGGCCCTGACACGGAGCGTGAGGGACCCGACCGCCAGGGACGAATCCCTGCGAGTCGCCCGGAGACTGGCGAGCGTCTACGCCACGGCCTGGTCCGATCCCTATCTGGTGCGCCAGGTCGATCGATTCATCGCTGCATCCACCGAGTGGCGCGGCCGGAAGGTGCGGGCCGACAGCATGCGGAAGGCCGGGGTCACGGCATGGTCCCGGGATGGTCCCGCCGGGGCAATTCCGATCTGGAAACGCGCGCTGGCGAGCTATCGATCGCTCGGTGACAGCGCCGGGGTGGGCGGGACCATGGACAACATCGGGTCCGCGATGCTGGCGTCCGGATTCGCCGACAGCACGGGACCATGGCTCCAGTCCGCCCGCAGGATTGCGGTGGCCGCGGGCGACGTTCGCCTCGAGGCCAATGTCCTCGGTCATCTGGCGGACGTGGAAGCCGCCCGCGGCCGACTCACTGCCGCCCTCGCCGGCTACGGGGAGGCCAGCCGCCTCCGCGCGAAAGTGGGCGATACCCGCGGTATAGCGGCGGACCTGAACAATCAGGGCCTCATTGCTCGCGAGCTCGGTGACCCCGATGGGGCCCGGCGTCACTTCGAAGCCGCGCTCGCGATCAATCGCGCCGAAGAGCGGCCCGAGGTGGCGGCCACCAACCTGGTGAACCTTGCCGCCGTCGCGAGCCAGCAGGGTGACCTGACGCGCGCGCGGGGTCACTACCAGGACGCCCTTGCCACCTGGCGCGCCCGGGAGGAGTGGGCCGAGGCCGCGTCGGCGCTCGCGGGACTGGGCCGGCTCGAACTTCGGCGCGGCGACTACCCCGCGGCGCGGCGCGCGCTTGCTGACGCGGTCACGATCTACGAGCGCACTGGTCCTCTCGGCGACCTGCTCGATGCCCGAGCCACGCTCGCGGATGCGCTCGCCGCGACGGGCAGACTTCAGGAGGCGATCACCGAACTGGCGCGCGCCGACAGCGCGGCGATCGCCGGTGGAGCCGGAAGCGCAATACGGGGGGAGATTGCCCTGGGACGGGGGGACCTTGCCTACCGCCTCAACGCGCTGCCCGATGCCGACCGACACTATCGCGAGGCGTCACGCCGGTTCGCGCAGTCCCGCGATCCGGACCGTGAAGCCGAGGCCAGGCATGGGCTCGCGCTGGTCGCCCTTGCCCGTGACGACACTGCCGCCGCGGAGACGCTGCTCAGGAGCGCGCT
>DATEOL010000198.1:0-3708 GCA_035274025.1 Gemmatimonadales bacterium
TGCCGATCGCGCTCTCGCCCTTCCAGTAGCGATTGGCGAGCACGTCATCGACCACCACCACCGGCGCGCTGCCGCGCCGATCCTGGTCCTCGAAGAAGCGTCCTTCCACCAGCGTCATGCCCATTGCCTCGAAGTAGCCCGGCGACACGCTGAACTGGTCGCCCCACGGTCCCTGGTCCGGCGAGGGCGGTGTGTAGCCCGGCACGTCGAACGAGGCGGTCCACCCCTGGCGTGAGAGCGGCATGCCGGTCGCCGTGCCCGCCGCGGTCACGCCGGGAATCTCATTGAGCCTGGTCCGCAGGTTCTCCAGGAACTGCGCCCGCGCATCGCCATCCGCATACACCGCTCTCGGCAGGAATACCTGGAAGGTCATTACTCCCTCGGCCTTGAAGCCGGTGTCGACCGCGAGGAGCTTCATCACGGTGCGGCCGAGCAGGCCCGCGCCGATCACCAGCATCATCGAGAGCGCGAGCTGTCCCGCCGCGAGCGCGGGCCGCAGGCGTCCCCAGCCGGCCGCGCCGCGCGCCCCTTCCTTGAGCAACTCGTTGCCGTCGGTCCGGAACGCGTGCCACATCGGTGCCAAGCCCGTCACGATGCCGACGGCGAGACTCACCGCCGCGGTCACGATCAGCACCATCGGGTTGACACCGATATGCGCCGCGTACGGCAGGTCGCTCGGCATCAGGCCGAGCATGAGCTTGACGCCACCCCACGCGAGGGCGAGCCCGAGCGCGCCGCCCGCGAGTGAGAGCACGACGCTCTCGGTGAGGAGCTGCCGCACCAGCTGGCGACGCCGGGCACCGAGGGCCATGCGCACCGCGATCTCGCGCCCGCGCGCGACGGCGCGCACCAGCAGGAGGTTGGTGAGGTTGGCGCAGGCGATCAGCAGCACCAGGCCGACCGCGCCGAGCAGGATCATCAGGGCGGGCTTGACGCCGCGGTGGAGCTGGTCGGGCATGGTGCGCCACCAGTAGCCCCACCGCTTGAGGTAGTCCCGGTTGAGCTCCGCGCGCGCCAGCGCGGCGACGCGCTCGAGGTCTGCACTCACGGCAGCGTTGGGGATGCCGGGCTTCATGCGCCCCACCATCGCGAGCCACTCCCACCCCCACTGCTGCCTGTTCTTCTGGTCGTCGGTGAAGGTGACCGGCCGGTAGATGACCGGGATCGCCCCCTCCGCCTCGAGGGCCTCGGGCATCACGCCGATGATCTCGAGGCTCTCACCGTCGGCGAGCAGGGTGCGGCCGATGACACTGGGGTCGCGACTGAATGAGCGGTTCCAGAGCCCTTCGCTCAGGATGACGACGCCGTCGCGGCCCTTCTCGTCCTCGCCGGCCTGGAAGTCGCGCCCGATGAGGGGTCGGAGGCCGAGCACGCCGAAATAGTCGGAGGTGACGCGCGCGCCGGAAATCCGCTGCGGTTCGTTGCCGAGCATGACGCTCGGGTCCCAGCCGGTGATGCCGGCGACCTTCTCGAAGGCGCGACCCTGTTCCTTCACGTAGAGGAAGCTGGCCGCGGAGATCGAGGCCTCGAATTCACCGGCGCGATAGGAGTGCCCGGCCATGATGACGCGATCGGCGTCAGGGAAGGGCAGGGGACGGAGGAGGACGCCGTACACCACAGACCAGATGGCGGTGGTGGCCCCGATCCCGATGGCCAGGGTCGCGAGGGCCACCAGGGTGAAGCCGGGAGAAGAGCGCCAGCCCCGGAGGGCGTGAAGGATATCGGACGTCAGTGACATATAAGCCTGCTTCCCACGGGATCGATCGGAATTCGATGCGAGTTGTGGGCAGAGCGTTGGAAAGGGCAACCGGCGCGCGCTGCATCTGGCCGAGGCGCGTGCCAGGAGTCCTGCCGCCCTGGATCGCGAGACCCTAGACTCCCTTTCCGCTCCTGATCGCCGCGAGCATCTCGGCAATTCGGGTGTGCTTCCGCCGCGGGCGCCCTGCTGCGCTTCCTGCGCCGGTCTCGGCCTCATTCAACTTCTGCCAATGGCTCCATTCCACGAGGTCTGGCTGGCGTTCCCGAAGCAGCGGTTCGATGTCGTCCCGATCCGGTAATAGCGTCCGACCCGCCGCGACGTCCTCGAGCATCGCGTCCGCAGTCTCACCCGCGTCCGGCTTGTTGGTACCGATGACGCCAGACGGCCCTCTCTTGATCCATCCCGAAACGTAGTGCGCCGTGAGCGGTGAGTCGTGAGACGGGTCGAGCACGCGGCCTCGCTCGTTCGGCACGATGCCTCTCTTCTCGTCGAAGGGCAGGCCGGGAAGAGCCACGCCGCGATAGCCAACGCTTCGGAATACCAGGTCGACCGGGAGGTCTTCATACTCGCCTGTCGGCTCGGCCTTCAGGTCGTCGCCCGACTGCACCAGGCGATTGCGGACCAGTCGAATGCCCGCGACGCGGCCGTTCCGCTCCAGGATCTCCACCGGTGAGACGAGGAACCGAAGATTCAAACGCCGCGGCTTGCCGCGTGCCTGCCGGCGCGCGTAGTCGTTCAGGATCTCGAGCTTCTTGCGCGTCGTTGCGTCGTCACCGATCGCGGCCGCGGACAACGCATCGAGCTCGACTTCATGCAGCAGCGCGCTCACGTCCGCGCCCTCGAGCTCGCCCAGCTCCTTCACCTCCGGATTGGTGAACGCGGCCTGCGCCGGCCCCCGCCGGCCCAGCAGGTGCACCTCACGCACTCCGCTTCCCTTCAACGCGTCGAGCGCGTGATCGGCGAGATCGGTCCCCGTCAGTTCATCGTGGGAGCGCGCCAGGATGCGCGCCACATCCACCGCGACATTTCCAACCCCGACGACAGCAACCCGCTCGCCCGAGAGATCGAACTCGCGGTCGCGATAGTCGGGATGTCCGTTGTACCAGGCGACGAATTCGGTCGCCGTGTGGCTTCCGGGCAGGTCTTCGCCCGGAATCCCCATGCGGCGATCGGTCTGCGCTCCGGTGGTGAACGCGATCAGGTGGTAGTAGTGGCGCAGCTCCTCGAGGGTGACATGCTTCCCGATCTCGACGTTCCCGAAGAAACGGAATCCCTTCCGCGCCGCGACCTTGTCGAAGGTGCGGGTGACGTTCCGGATTTTCTCGTGATCGGGGGCGACACCGTAGCGGACCAGTCCGTACGGCGTGGGAAGTCGCTCGAAGAGGTCGACGGAGACCGGAACGTTCTCCTGACTCAGCAGCTTGTCGGCGAGGAAGAACCCTGAAGGTCCCGCACCAATGATTGCAATGCGAATCATGCGGAGAAGCTACTAGCGGGTAGCAGCTGGCAGCCAGCAGCTGGGCCTGACACGGCCTGGCCCAGGTTGCGAAGCCCCGCTTTCCCTGCCATTCTCCGGGGCGTCCCCGAATCCAACTCCTCGCTGTACAACTCCTCTTGGAGGTCCTCCATGACCAAAGACGAATTTTCGGAGAAGCTCGCCAAGAAGTGCGATCTGTCCAAGACCCAGGCCGCGGAGATCATCGATGCGATCTTCTCCACCCGGTCGAAAGAGGGGATCATTGCGATCGAGCTCGACGCCGGACGCGAGTTCGGCCTGGTGGGATTCGGCGCGTTCCGCACCCGGAAAACCAAGGCCCGCAAGGGCCGCAATCCGCAGACCGGAAAAGAGATCATGATCAAGGCCCGGAAAGTCGTGTCGTTCCGCGCGGGACAGGGACTCAAGGACCGGGTTCGCGAATAACATGTCACGAGTCACGAGTCACGAGTCG
>DATEOL010000199.1:0-3114 GCA_035274025.1 Gemmatimonadales bacterium
TTAACCGCCTTAACCGCCTTAACCGCCTTAACCGCCCTGGTTTCCGCGACCCCCGGGGGGCCATCTCCATTGGTCGCAACGAAATCCCCCCGTCTGACGTCTATGTAATGTTCGCTTGTTAATTCACCGTACTTGGGGGGCTGGACCATGGGGATCCTCAAGAACCGCCGCGCCCAGATCGTGGCGGTCATTCTCCTGTTGGGTCTTCCGGGCGCCTGGCTGCTCGCCCGCGACAAGTCTGGGGACGTCTCGTCGCTGGTTGCGGGGGTGTCCCAGGGAGAATTCAAGGTCAGTGTGACCACATCGGGCGAGTTGCGGGCCCTCAAGTTCGTCCAGATCACCGTCCCGCCGAACACCCAGCAGGCCGAGGTCTATCAGATGAAAATCGCGTCCCTGGTTCCCGAAGGGACGCTGGTGAAGCAGGGTGACGTCGTGGCCGAGCTCGATCGTTCCACCATCGCCAACAAGTTCGCCGAGATCACGCTCGCACTGCAGAAGGCGCAGGCGGTCTACGAGCAGGCGATGCTCGACTCGACGCTCAACCTCTCCAAGGCCCGCGAAGAGATTCGCACCATGGAGCTCGGGCTGGAGGAGAAGCGGCTCGCGAAGGAACAGGCGGTGTTCGAAGCGCCGACAGTGAAGCGCCAGGCCGAGATCGACCTCGAGAAGGCCGAGCGCGCGCTGGCCCAGGCCAAGGTGGATTACAAGACCAGGACCGAGCAGGCCCAGGCCAAGATGCGCGAAGTCGGCGCCGACCTCGGCCGGCAGCAGAACAAGCTCACGACCGTGCAAACCGTCATGCAGGGCTTCACCATCTCGGCGCCCGCGCCGGGCATGGTGATCTATGTGAAGGAATGGAACGGCCGGAAGAAGACCGTGGGGTCGCAGGTCTCGTCATGGGAGCCCGCGGTGGCGACCCTGCCCGACCTCACCAAGATGGAGTCGGTCACCTACGTGAACGAGATCGACGTCCGGAAAATCGCCTCGGGACAGCCGGTCGTCCTCACCCTGGATTCCGACCCGGGCAAGAAGCTCACGGGCACCGTCACCAGCGTGGCGAACGTGGGCGAGCAGCGGCCCAACACCGACGCCAAGGTCTTCGAGGTTCGCGTCACCATCGAGCAGGCCGATACGACCCTGCGGCCGGGCATGACCACCGGCAATACCATCGAGACGCTGCGGAAGACCGACGTCCTGTCGGTGCCGCTCGAGGCGCTTAACAGCCAGGACGGCGTGCCGTTCGTCTATCGCCAGCAGGGCGCCAGCATCCGGAAGCAGGAAGTCACCACCGGGGACATGAACGACGATTCGGTCGTGATCCTCCAGGGTCTCGACGCCGACGACAAGGTGTACCTCACCGCGCCACCCGACGCCGCCAGGATGGAGCTGCAACGGATCCCCGGTTCGACCGCGGGGCAGCAGCCGCCCCCGGCGCCCACGGCCGGGGGAGACACGGCGCTCAAGTCGAAGCTCACGCCCGCCGACACGGCCAGGCGGAAGAACTAGCGGTGGCGTTCGATCGCGAGCGGATCGCGTACCTCCAGGCGCAGGCGCGGGCCCACGTCCTGTTTGGCCTCCGCACCGCCATGGAAGCGGTGCGACACAATCGGCTCCGTGCCGCCCTCACCTCGCTCGGCATCCTCTTCGGCGTGGCCTCCGTCATTGCGATGCTCGCAATCGGGAAGGGCGCCGAGCAGGAGATCCTGGAGCAGATGCGACTCCTCGGCTCCAACAACATCGTCATCACGCCGATCGTGGAGCAGAAGGAGGAGCCCGCGAACACCGAGCCCGAAAAGGAAGTGAAGCGCTTCTCACCCGGGCTCTCCTACGCGGATGCCGAGGCGATCCGGCGGATGGTGCCGAAGGTGGATGCGACCAGCGCGGAAGTCGTCGTCAACACGACGCTCACCCGCGAAGGGGTGCGACGTTCGGGGAAGGTGGTCGGAGTCGACACCACGTACTTCCGCCTCACCAACCTCGGACTCGCGCAGGGTGACTGGTTCAATCCGCTCCAGGTCGAGCACGGGCTCCCGGTGGCGATCATCGGCAACGGCGTTCGGCAGCGGTTCTTCACCACCGCGCACCCGATCGGGCAGCGACTCAAGGTGGGCGAGGTGTGGGTGACGGTCGTCGGCGTCCTGGCCGATCGCCGCTTCAGCCAGGAGACCGCATCACGCCTCGGGATTCGTGACGCCAACATGGATGTCTACGTCCCGGCGCGTACCATGCTGCTTCGCTTCCGCGACCGGGCGCTGCTGACCCAGCGCGACATCGAGCTGGCGGCGCGGCCGCAGAACTTCGGCAACGACAACAACACCGACACCGAGACACCGGAGCAGCGGCGCGAGCGCACCAACCGCAACCAGCTCGACCGGATCATCGTGCGGGTCGCCGATACCCGGCACGTCGGTGGCGTTGCCGACGTGACGCGCCGGCTCCTCCAGCGGCGTCACAACACGGTCGTCGATTTCGAGATCACCGTGCCCGAGCTGTTGCTGAAGCAGGAGCAGCGGACCAAGACGATCTTCAACATCGTCCTCGGCTCGATCGCGTCGATCTCCCTGATCGTGGGCGGGATCGGGATCATGAACATCATGCTGGCCTCGATCCTCGAACGGATCCGGGAGATCGGCGTGCGCCGGGCGGTGGGCGCCACCCGGCAGGAGATCCTCTTCCAGTTCCTGAGCGAGGCCGTCCTCATCAGCGTGGCGGGCGGCGTCATGGGCATCATCGTCGGCACGGCGCTCAGCACCGGGATCGAGCGCGTGGCCGGCATCCGCACCATCGTGTCGTTCCTCTCTGTCTTCGTGGCGTTCGGAGTGTCGTTCGCCGTCGGGCTCGGCTTCGGGATCGTGCCGGCGTGGCGCGCGGCCAATCAGGATCCGGTGGTCTGTCTCCGGTACGAATAAATCGAGGTGGTCCTATGAAGGTCATTCACTGGGTTGCTGCGGCCGTGCTCGGTGCCCCAAGCACCGCGTTCGCCCAGCAGGCGCTCACGCTCAAGGAAGCGATCGCCATCGCGCAGGAGCGAAGCCACCAGGCCGAGGCGGCCCGGGCGGGGAGGGAAGCGGCCCGCTATCGGGACCGCGCCTTCTATTCCCGCCAGCTCCCGCA
>DATEOL010000200.1:0-3033 GCA_035274025.1 Gemmatimonadales bacterium
GCTGGAGGAATTCCGGGTCGAGATCGGCAGTCATGTCGTCTCGCTCGGTGGCGTGCGATCGTCGCCCGCGGACCTCCCCGTACCGCTCAACGAGGCCTCCGACCAGTCCCCGGTTCGCATGCTGGACCAGGCCGCGGAGGCGGAAGCGATGCGGCGGATCGATGCGGCGAAGGATGAGGGCAACACCCTGGGCGGCGAGGTCGAGGTCGTCGTCCGCGGTGTTCCTCTCGGTCTCGGAAGTCACAGCCACTGGGACCGGAAGCTCGACGCGCGGCTCGCCGGCAGCCTGATGTCGATTCCCGCCGTGAAGGGCGTGGAGATCGGGCTCGGCTTCGAAGCGGCGCGGCGACCAGGCTCCGAGGTGCACGATCCGATCGCTGCGAATGAAGTCCGCGATGCCCGCGGTGGATTCAAGCGGCTCACCAACAACGCCGGCGGCCTCGAAGGCGGCATGACGACTGGTGAGCCGCTGGTGATCCGGGTCGCGATGAAGCCGATATCGACCCTCATGTCGCCGCTCAAGACGGTCGACCTGACGTCGGGCCAGGAAGCGAACGCGCAAAGCGAGCGATCGGACGTCACGGCGGTTCCCGCGATGGGGGTGATCGCGGAGGCGCTCACCGCACTGGTGCTGGCGGATGCGATGTTGGAGAAGTTCGGTGGTGATTCGCTCGCCGAGATGCGCCGGAACGTCGAGGGCTACATCGCGGCCCTGGGCAAGCGGTGGGGCGAAGTGGAGGCCGACTGAAGCCGGGGCATGTCGTGCTCATCGGGCTTCCGGGCGCCGGCAAGAGCTCGGCGGGACGCTCGGCCGCGGCGCAGCTGGGCGTGGCGTTCGTCGATCTCGATGAACGGATTGCGTTCGAGGCGGGAAAGACGGTTCCGGAAATCCTCAAGGAGCTGGGCGAGGGCGCCTTTCGCTCGCTCGAGCGGGACCTGATGCTCAACGCACTGGCAGAGCCGCCGCAGGTGATCGCGAGCGGCGGCGGCTGGGCAGCGCAGCCCGGAAATCTCGAGGCGGTGGCCGGGCGGGGCATCGTCATCTATCTCGAGACGACGCCGGAGGCGGCCGCGGAGCGGGTTGGTGATGCCGAGGATCGACCGATTCTGCATGGCCACTCGGTGCTGGAGAAGCAGAGAGAGCTGCTTGGCCGGCGCGAGAAGTACTACCGCCGCGCGAATCACACCATCAAGACGGACGGCATGACGGACACGCTGGTCGGCTCCGCCATTGCGGCGCTGGCACGCAGGCATGGTGGACTGTGAGCACGGAGCAGGGGGCACGGGGCACGGGAAAAACCGCGACAGTGGTGGGCGGGGGACTTGCCGGATCTGAGGCCGCGTGGGCGCTGGCCAAGCGCGGCTTCAAGGTCGACCTGCATGAAATGCGTCCGGTGCTCAAGACTCCGGCCCATCAGACCGATCGCCTCGCCGAGCTGGTCTGCAGCAATTCGTTCAAGTCGGTGGAAACTTCCAATGCGCACGGGCTGCTGAAGGCGGAGCTCCGTCTCCTCGGCAGCCTGCTGCTCGAGTGTGCCGACGAGGCACGGGTGCCGGGTGGAGCGGCGCTGGTGGTCGATCGCGACGTCTTCTCGCGCCGCGTCCAAGAACAGATCGAGACCCATCCCAACATCACGATTCATCGCGGCGAGGCGACCATGCTGCCCGAGCCGGGCATCGTGGCGACCGGTCCCCTCACCTCCGAGGCGCTCGGCCACGCGATCAGCCAGCGGCTGGGTACCGGCGCGCTTGCATTCTACGATGCCATCGCGCCGATCGTGAATGCCGAGTCGCTCGATCATGAGGTGTTGTACGCGCTCTCGCGCTACGGAAAGGGCGAGGGGACCGATTACCTCAACGCGCCGCTGTCGCGCGAGGGGTATGAGGGGTTCATCGACGCGCTGATCGCGGGCGATCAGTACCACGGCCACGAGTTCGACGAGGTCCCGTACTTCGAGGGGTGCCTCCCGGTCGAGGAGATGGCCTCGCGCGGCCGCGAGACGCTGCGATTCGGGCCCATGAAGCCGGTGGGGCTCCCCGATCCCCGCACCGGCCGCGACCCATGGGCGGTGGTGCAGCTCCGCCGGGAGGACAAGGCCGGCCAGATGTGGAACCTGGTGGGGTTCCAGACCCGTCTCCGGATTCCCGAGCAGCAGCGGGTCTTCCGCATGATCCCGGGACTGGAGAACGCGGAGTTCCTCCGCTACGGCAGCATTCACCGGAACAGCTATCTCAACTCGCCGGCGTCACTCGGTGACGGATTGAGTACCCGCGAGGGCAGTGGACTCTTCTTCGCGGGACAGCTCACCGGGGTCGAGGGCTATACCGAATCGCTCGGCACCGGCATCATGGCGGGGATCAACCTCGCGCGTCACCTGGAGGGGAAGCCTCCCGCGGTCCCGCCGCCGACGACCATGCTGGGGGCGCTGTATCGGTATCTGCGTGAGGCGGACCCGAAGCACTTTCAGCCGATGAACGCGAACTTCGGCTTGCTCGAGCCGCTCGAGGGAAAGGTCCGGAAGGACGAGAAGAAACAGAAACTGGTGGACCGAGCCCTGACAGAGTTCGAGATCTGGAAGAGCGGGCTTTGACGTCCCGGCTTCCCGCCGTCCCGCCCTCCCGCCTCATCTCGGATTTCCTGACGCACCTCGAAAAGGAAAAGGGGCAATCCGAGAATACCTTGTCGGCATATCGACGCGACCTGGCTGCCTTTACCGACTTTTGCCAGAGGTACTACGGTGGAGATTGGGATCTCACCCGCGTCGACCGCCTTGGCCTCCGCGGCTTTCTCGGCGAATTTGAGCGCAAGGGCCTCGCGCGCCGTACCGCCGCCCGCGCGCTGTCCGCGGTGCGGAGCTTCTACCGATACCTGCAGGTCCACCACGACCTCGCGAAAAACCCGTTGCGGGCGGTGAAGTCTCCCAAACTGGACAAGCGACTGCCGAAGCACCTGCGGATCGAGGAGACCGAGCGGATCTTCGAGAGCGCCGAGAGCGCGGCAAGCGATGGCGAGTTCGAGAACCTGCGGGATCT
>DATEOL010000201.1:0-2983 GCA_035274025.1 Gemmatimonadales bacterium
GCCTCGAATTCGCGAATCGCCTCTTGGGTTTTTCCTTCGGCGAACGTCGTGGCGCCCGAGGCGATGCCGAGCTGTTGCCGGGTGACCAGGTCGAACTGCTGCGGCACTTCTCGCTTGAAATCCTCCAGCAGCTTGCGGGCCTGGGCGGGACGATTGGCCCGGGCGTAGAAATACGCCAGCTCGAGGTAAGGGCGGTCCACCGGCTGGAGTGAGGAAAGCGGAAACCGCGCGATCGCCGCGTCCATCCGGGCAGCTGCCTCCGCGGACTTCCCCCGGACCACCGCAGCGTATGTCGCGACCCACGCCACCGCCCGCAGGTGCTCGGCGACCTGGACCCCCTCTTTCGCCCGCGCCTCGCTCTCGGCGAGCAAAGCGTCCATGCGGGATGGCTGTCCCCGGACACCAGCGAGCCACAACGAGCTGGAGATCCGCAGCGGATCGAGGGTCTTGCCGCCCTGGAGTGTCAGCTGCGCGATCGAGCTGTCTACCATCAGGTAGTCGCCTGTCGACCAGCCGATCAGCCAGCGAAGGGCGCTGCCGTTCCGATGCCCCGGTCGGAGCGAATCGAACTTCGCCCGCGCGGCTTTCGCCCGGTCGACGTTGCCCAGGTCGAGGCTCGTTGCCACGACGTTGAAGCTTGCAGGTGGACCCGTGGGTTGAAACGCGAAGGCTCTCTCGTACCACCCGAGCGCCTGCTCCGTTCTCCGCTGGGAGAGCTCGATGATGCCAAGGTTGTTGAGGATCCTGGCGCTGTCCGGATCCTTGCCGAGCAGCTCGAGGTACGCTGCCCGGGCCTCCGGAAATTGATCGAGGTTCGCGTAGTAGGAGCCCTCCGTCCACAGCCGCTCGCGCTCCGGGAGCCTGTCGCGGTAGCGGAAGGCTTTCTCGCGAGCATCCACGGTAGCGGCGCGGTCCAGGCCGAAGTTGCCCAGGGCGATCGAGAGGCCCCGGTACGCTGCCGCGAACGTGGTATCGAGCGCGATCGCTTCCTTGAAGAGGGTGATCCCCCGGTCGACTTCCCCTGCATCGATCGCTCGCACGGCCTGGGTATAGCTGCGAAGCGCGGGCAGGGACGATGTAGTGACGAGTTCCAGCGCCGGGCTCTCCCGGATGTCGCGCAGGGATTCGCCGATGCGCTCACGCACTTTCCGTGAGAGTCGGTCTACCGTGGCGATGATCTGGCTCGAGTCACGCGCTGTCTCACGCAACGGCACCAGTACGTCTCCCGAACTTCCGTCGATGATGCGCGCCGAGATGACGTAGCCTCCGCCGATCGCATTGATCTCGCCGGTGACGATGGCTGGGATCCCTTCGCGGGTCGCGAGCTGGCGGGCAAGGTCCTCGGAGAGCGATCGAGGTGGCTCCTTCTGCATTCGGGTGAATGCATCCTTGATCGCCGCGCCTTGCACCAGCTCCACGGCACCTGATTGCCCAAGGTCCACACGGAAGGCGTCGGTGACGGCAGTCGCCAGCGTCGAATCGCCCGAGTTGTCCGTGAAATCGGCGAGGAGGACCTTCGGATGTTCCTTGAGTCGTCCGCTTGCGACCAGCGTTCCGACCGGCCCGATGCCCGCCGCCCGCATCACCATGTACGCCCCCACGGCCACTGCCAGTCCGCTGAACGCCAGCACCCCGCCGGTTACCGCGCGCTTGAGCGGAGCGGTGAGCATGATCGGCAGCCCAATCACCAGCAGTCCTACCGCGGCCGGAAAGACCCAGCTCGGCAGGCCGAGCTTGATCATCAACCCGTAGACCACCGCGAGGAGAACCAAAGCGCAAAGCGCAAAGAGCAACGCGACGCGCCGGGTGGAGACCTTGGAGACCTGCGAGACCTTGGAGTCCTGCGCGACCGTGGCGAACCCGCCCGACGGAACCGATGCAGCCTCGAGGATGTTCTGGACCTCGGCCGCCGACTGCGGCCGGTCCGCCGGATGTTTCTGAAGGCACCGCATGACCAGCGCGGCAAGACCGGGCGGCAGCCCGGCCCGATGCTGCTCGAGCGGGGGAACCGGCTGCGACAGGTGCGCGCCGATGATCGCCTGGGCCGTGCGTCCCTGGAACGGCGGCACGCCGGAAAGCATCTCGTAGGCGACCACGCCGAGCGCGTAGATATCGGTCCGATGGTCGACCGCTTCGCCGGCGGCCTGCTCCGGCGACATGTATGAAGGAGTACCGAGCGACATGCCGGTGCCGGTGAGGGTGGCACCGGCCGATTCGCGGACAGCGCGCGCGATCCCGAAATCGGCGACCAAGGCGTGATTGCCTGACAGCAGAATGTTGTCGGGCTTGATGTCGCGGTGGACCAGTCCCTTGCCGTGGGCATAGGCGAGCGCGTCGGCCACTTCGCCGAGGATCCGCACCGACCAGTCCACCGGCAGCGCCCCTTCGCGGGCGATCTTCGCGGAGAGGGATTCGCCCTCCACGAAGGGCATTACGTAATACAGGAACTCCTGCCCGCCTGCCCGCCCCTCCGTCTGCCCGCTGTCAAAGACCGCGAGGACGTGAGGATGCTGGAGGCCGGCCGCGATCTCGATCTCGCGGAGGAACCGCTCGGCGCCGAGCGCCGCGGCCAGCTCGGGCCGGAGCACCTTGATCGCGACCTTGCGATGGTGCTTCGGGTCTTCGGCGAGGAAGACCACGGCCATGCCGCCGGCGCCAAGCTCACGTTCGACGCGGTAGCGGCCAGCCAGAGCAGTTGTGAGCCGTTGGAGCACAGGCGAAAGATAGGCAGGCGGAACGCGGGCCGTGACCTGACTCGGCGGTGGGTCCGACTGCCCCCCGCCGCTAATCCTCGCCGCGCCCTAGATCACTGCGCGGTTGGTTCCAGCGTGCGCGGCATCGTCAACGCGGCGGATCGGCCGCGGACCCACCACCGGTCGCGGTCACCGCCCGTCTGTCCGCCTTCCCCGCCCCGCCCGACCTCCATGACCCAAGTATCCGAGCGCTGATCATCGATCGTGAAGCGTCTTGACCCGCGCTTGAT
>DATEOL010000202.1:0-4182 GCA_035274025.1 Gemmatimonadales bacterium
ATTGCTCGGCGCCCTGCCCCTGTCGGTTGCGCGGGCGCAGACGAGTCCCTTTGCCGACTGCCGCCCGATGCCGTCGGATACCACGCTGCACACGGCCCTCCGCTCGGTCTTCATCCTGATGCCGGACGGGACCCGCCTCGCGGCGGATGTGTTCCTGCCGACCGGGCTCGCCAGCGGCAAAAAGCTCCCGACGATCCTCACCGCGACCCGCTACTGGCGGGCGGCGGACGGCAGCCAGGCCAATCCGCAGGTGCTGGACTGGATTCGCCGGGGGTATGCGGCGGTGGTGATCGACGTGCGGGGGACGGGCGCGTCGTTCGGGACCTGGAAGTATCCCTGGTCGCGCGGCGAGGTACGGGACCTTGGCGACGTCGTCCGGTGGATCTCGACCCAACCCTGGTCCGACGGCACCGTGGGCGCGATCGGCACCTCCTACACCGCGAACACCGCGCAGCTCGCGGCCGCGACGTCGGGACGCCCGCTCAAGGCCGTCATCCCGCGCTTCATGGACTTCGACGCCTGGGCCGATCTCACCGCGCCCGGTGGGGTGATCAACTCCTTCCTGGTGCGCGAATGGGGGAAGGCGGTGGGGGCCATGGACCGCAACACGCCCTCGGGCAACCCGCCCCGGGGCGTCCGTCCGATCGACGGCGACAGCGGGGGCGTGCTGCTCGCGGCCGCGGTCAAGGATCACGAAGGCAACCCCGCCCTCGATGAAGTCGCTCCCCGGGCCATCCATCGCGACGAAGTCCTGCCCGAGTGGGCCGGGAGCAGCGACGACTACGCGACATTCCGCTGGCGCGAGCCGATCGAGCGCGCCCGGGTCCCGATTTTCGGCTGGGCATCCTGGTTCGACGCGGGCACGTCCAATGGTGCCATCAGCCGCTGGCTCACCTGGAAGACGCCGCAGTTCCTGGTGATCGGCGCATGGAGTCACGGCGGCGGCCATCACGCGAGCCCGTTTCTCGCGCCGGACACACCGACCGATCCGTCGTCCGCTTCCCAGCAGGCCGCGGCGGCATGCTGGTTCGACCGCTACATGCGGGGTGGAACGTCGGGCCCCGCGCCCGGCCGGATCTGGTACTACACGGTGGGCGAGGAGCGCTGGAAGTCGACCGACGTGTGGCCGGTCCGCGGCACGAACCAGGAGCGCTGGTACCTGGGTGCCGACAAGGTCCTGTCCCGGACCGCCCCCACGGGCAGCGATTCGGACGACTACCAGGTCGACTTCGATGCCACCACCGGAACCCAGAACCGCTGGTACACCCAGCTCGGTGGCGGGGACGTGGTCTACCCCGATCGTGCGGAGTCGGACCGCCGCCTGCTGACCTACACCACGGCCCCGCTCGATCGTGACATGGAGGTGACCGGCAACGCGGTGGTCACGCTTCGACTCACCACGACGGCCAGGGACGGCGCCTTTTTCGTATATCTGGAGGATGTGGGGCCCGACGGGCGGGTCACCTATGTCACCGAAGGGATGCTGCGCGGGATCCATCGTCTGGTCACGACCGCCCCCTACCGCGTCCTCTATCCCTACCACTCGTTCCGTGAGCGCGACGCCGCCGCGATGTCGCCGGAGACAATGACGGAGCTCCGGTTCGGGCTCTTCCCGACATCAGTGCAGTTCAAGAAGGGACACCGGATCCGGATCGCTCTCGCCGGTGCGGACAAGGACACCTTCGGAAGGATTCCAGCGGAAGGCGGCGTGACGTGGAAGGTGTCACGGACCGGGGGAGCGCCCTCTTACGTCGACCTGCCCGTGGTGGAGCGGAAGTAACAGCGATTTCAGATTCCAGATTTCAGATTTCAGAAGGGCACCCTCTGAAATCTGAAATCTGAAATCATCAATCTGGAATCGTTCCTACTTCAACACCTCCCGCTTTTCCAGATTCGCGGTTACATCCGCCTTGTTCATCCAGGCATCGCGCATTTCCTGTCGCGCGTACATGCCGATCTGATCACCAAAATGGGGCGAGCCCGGCTGGGTACTATTGCCGTAGCCCAGGAGGACTTTTGCCCTCACGATCGGACCAAATTCGACGGCGGCGTACCAGGTGTCCCCGTGTACCAGCTTGAATTTCCCATCCTTGTCCGGCACGAACTGGGAGACCCGGAAGACCCCCGGCGGGTCACCGGGCGCGCCATTGCCCGGCTCATCCTTGCCGGCATAGCGGATCCGCATGACGTCGCCCCACGGCACATCGAGCGCCCCATACGCCTTCTCCACCCCAGCTGCCGCGGACTCGAGCCCGGCGACCGCCCCCCGCATGTCCTTGAGGGTGTGCGGCGTGGTGAGCGCGGAATCAGCCCGCCACGCCGAGACGAACGGGGACCCCCCGTGACCGAACAGGGTCTGGTACCAGAAGGTGAAGAGCACCGCGCCGCGACTGTCCGCCTGCGCCTTCCGATCCCACTTCTCCAGCACTTCCGCGGCCTGGATCGCCTTCGGGCGGCCCGAGGCCTTCGCCGCGGCGATCAGCTCCGGGAGCACCCGGTCGGCCAGCTCCATCCGGGTGTCGTGCTTGTACGCCACCAGCTCGTCGAACGTGATGCTCGAGTCCTCCGCCAACATGCGCGCCGAGCGCTGGGCCCGGAAGTGCATGCCGACCGGCGAGAGCCAGGCCGGAAACTTTGCCGGATCGAGCTGCGAGGGAATCGTGCTGGTGTAGGGTGGATCATTGGTGTTCTGGAGCCATCCGGTCGACGGATCGAGAAGACGAGGAAGCTGCTCGTAGGGAACGGTCCGGATCCAGAGGTTGCCCGAGCTGTCGCCGGGCACCACGCCGGCCCAGTATTCCGCATCACAGCAGCTTCGCACCGGCGTGCGGCCCCCGAAGAGGTAGAGGATGTGCCCCGCCTGGTCCGCATACATCACGTTGAACATGGGGACCTGGAGCGTCTTGAGCTGGGTCTCGAACTCGTCGAGGTTCTGCGACTTCGCCATTCCCCACCACTGCGACAGCATCCCGGGCTGATCGAGGCCGGCCACCCGCACGGCGAGCGCCGTCTTGCCGCTGTCGCTGATCACCGGACCGTGCACTGAGCTCTTGACGACGAGGGTGTCGTCCCGGAACCCGTCGGCGGTCTTCACCTTGATGACTTCGGTCGCCGTCTCGAACGGCTTTACACCGCCATCCCACTTGTACCCCCCTTCGACCTCCGTGAGCCGGTAGGTATCGGTGCCATCGTAGGTATTGACCGTGTGCGACCAGCCCAGCTTGTCATTGAAGCCCAGCGCGGGCACCGGGAATCCGATCAGGGTGATGCCGTAGAAGTTGACGCCCGGTCCCGACCAGTGGGCCTCATAGAACAGCATGAACTCGGCCCACGGCAGGTGCGGATTGGCGATCAGCATCGCATGCCCGCTGGCCGCATGCGACGGCGCAACCGCCCACGTATTGGAGGCCGGCGGGAAGATCATCGAGAAGATCCGCTCCTGCCCATGCACGAAGGTGAAGTGCACGATCCGCTGCGCGTGCGCCATCACGTCGATGGCGCTGACAGGGAGGACGACCTTGAGTGAGTCGGCGATCTGGTCAGGATGCTCGGTCGCGTACTTGTTGACGCCCTCGGCGTAGGCATCGAGGTTCGCCTTGAACGCGGGGGCCTGCTCGTCGTACCACGCCTTGGCGCGCGCGGGAATGCCCATGCGCCTGACGTAGCGGTCCTCCTCGAGGTTGCGGTCGCCACCCCAGTATTCGGCTCCCCGACCGCGGGCCTGGCCGTAGAACTTGAGCAGCAGGTTGGCGTGGCTCTCCATCTGCGCGTAGCCGAACCCGCGGAAGAGCTCGACGTCGTTCGCGCCGTAGATGTGCGGCACTCCCCACTTGTCCCAAAGAATCTCCGTGTCTGTCTTGCGGGGCGCGCAGCCCAATATCAGAGCACAGAGCACGGAGCCCAGAGCACGGGAAAACCGCGAGCGGCGAATGGTCGGCGAAGTCATAGTTATCCGTGGCATACGGGTTCTTGCGCTCTGGGCTCCGTGTTCTGTGCTCTACTTTTTCTGGTGGACCAGCTCGCCATTGACGTAGACCCGCTCCACCCACGTCTTGATCGAGAGCGGTGGTCCGTCGAGCACGATCACGTCGGCATCCTTCCCCGCGGTCAGGCTTCCGACCTTGGCGGACACCCCGAGAATTTCCGCGGGCGTGAGGGTCACCGCGCGGATGATGTCCTGCT
>DATEOL010000203.1:0-15512 GCA_035274025.1 Gemmatimonadales bacterium
CCGTTCCGCCTCCAATCCCGCAGTCAACGCTTTCTGGATCCGCGCGCGGCTCTCCTCGATATGCGCGCGGGTATACGCATCGAGCGCTGTGGCCGCCGAAACGCGCGCCAACTTCCGGTCGAGGTCGCGGAGCTGCATCCGCGCCACCGACCTCGCGTCCGCCGGGGTGCGCGGGGCAGGCCTCACGACGATGTGGGTGAGATCATCGAGATAGGCCCGCTGCAGGTCGCGCCGGATCGCCGTCGTGTTCCGGAGGGTCGGTCCCCATGACTCCGCCCACACCGCCTTCGTCACCCCGTTCATCAGCTCGGGGATGGTGACCACCTGCGCCTCACCGAACTTGGTCTCGCCGTCGCGGATACGGGCCAGCCGGAACGGCTGGAACAGCTCATCAAGCATGGCAGCCTGGAACGCCAGCACCTGCTCGTGATAGGGGAAGTCCACCCGCCCATTCCACGTGGTGGTCGATCCCCAGTGGAACCAGCGGTTGGAGCCCAGCTTCTGGAGCACCGCGGGCGGGAGCGCAAGCGCGTCCTCCGCGAACACGCCATCCAGGATGAACGCGAGCGCCTCACGCTGCTTTGCGATCGGGATGTTCTCGAACGGCGGACGTCCGTTGGGGTCGCCCGCGTGATCGCGATTGATGTACTGCCCGCCCAGGTACTTGACCACCGGTGCCATCGCCTGGGCGTACATCCCCGCGAGGCTCTGGTACGCGGCGCTCAGCTCGTAGTAGGGGCGGTTGTCGGTCAGGATCTCCTTCGGGAGCGTCGCGAACAGGCCATGAACCAGTGCGGTGCGCTCCTTCGCCCACGCGAGCGGATCATCGCTCAGGTCGAACACGTTGATGCTGGGATCGAGCGCGCCCGGCCCGCCCGACTCCGGATTCGATCCGTAGAGGTGGCGCGGATCGGCAACGTCTCTCGCCAGGCGCGCGGCCGCGGCCGCGTCATCGACATACGCATATGAGATCGCCCACCGGTCGTAGGAACCGATGCCGGGTGTGTAGTAGTAGCCATTCGGCTTGCCCCTGGGGGCGATGTTCGGCGTCGGGTACTCCATCACCGAGCTGTAGAGCCCATTCTGCTCTGCCCATGCCTTGTCATGCAGCTTCGCGAACGGCGTCGACGCGGACGAACGGAAGTTGTGCTGGAGGCCGAGGGAGTGGCCGACCTCGTGCATCGTGACCCACTTCACGGCGGCGTTGATATAGTCGGCGGGTACGGGATCCCCCGCCGCGATCTCGCCGCGGGCCACCAGGGCGGCGTGCAGCAGGCTCCCCTGAGCCGCGAAGCTGGTCCCGAACCCGGCGATCTCGCTTCCGTTGTCCGGGAATTCGTACGCCCCGACGCCAAGGGCCTGCTGGAAGGCTTCGGACGCCGAGAGGGTACGGATCGCGTCGCGCCAGGTCGCGCGGAAGCCCGCGAACATGCTGCCTTCGAACAGGATGTCGGCGTCGAGGATCTCGGCGGTGCGGGGATCGACGGTCGAAGGACCGATCGCGCCATAACCCGGCTGGTCCGACACGTTCCACCGCAGCGTCGCGTAGCGGATGTCCTCCGGATCGGCGTCGGCGGGAAGATCGAGCGCGCGAATCGCGCCGATCCAGCCCGCCGCCTCGAACGCCGCATTCCAGGCCTCAACCCCGGCCTTCATCGGAGCGCGATAGGGCTCCGGCACGTTGGGGTCGATGTAGTACGTGATCGGCGTGACCGGACGGTACTTGTCGCCCACACGCTCAGCAGGTTCCAGCCGCCACCGGTTCACGAGCCGGACATATGGGGTCGAATCCTCCTGGGAAAAATCCTTGTGCGCGGTGAGGAAGTTGCCGACGCGATCGTCGCCGAGCCGCACCTTCATTGGCTGGGTCGGAAGCTCGGCCAGGGTGTAGAAGATCGCGATCGAGATGTAGCGTCCATCGGGCACCGAGCTGAGGCCGACCGGATTCTGGGGTCGGAAGGTCACGCGAGCGCGGACGTTCACGTTCCTGGGGAATGCCTTCACCGACTCGAGGTAGCTGCGCTGGCGGTCGAACACCACCGGCGGCGGGACGCCGGGGCCCTGGGCGGCGGCGAACCGGACCCGCTGGCTGATGCCTGAGAGGTCGGAGACGAACCAGTTGGCCACGTCGATGACGGCCGCCGAGTCCTCGCGCCAGCTCTCGATCTTGGCGGACTCGAGGACCGAGGGACTGAAGGTGAGCTCCACGGCCTTTCGGGCGGCGGCGTCCTGGTCCGCGGTGAAGCGATGCGGCTGCTGGATGAGGAAGATCTGGTCGCCCTTCCGCTCCAGCGTCACCACGTTCGCCTCGAAGAGGTTGAGCATGGTCCCCCCGAAGAGCCCGTTGGCCCCGATACCCTGAGCCAGCTTGCTCTCCATCAGGAAGGGGTTGCCCATCCGGCTCGCGGGGACGACGAGGTAGAGCTTGTCGCCCTTCACGTAGCTATCGAGGAATCCGGTGTGGGCCGTGGCTCCGCGCGTCAGGTCGGCGAAACTGAGTGTCCGGGGACTGCCCTGCGCGGCCGGTTGCGCCTGCGGGGCGGGTGGCTGCTGGGCGGAAAGGGGCGTGACGAGCACGAGCGTGGCCAGGATCAGTCGCAGCATGGAAACGGCTCCAGCGAATGGAAGAGAGACTGCAGGGTCTCTTCGGTGCGGGCCCGGCAGCGGTTTCAATATGATCGGTCGGTCTCCGTCCCGTATCATCGTGCTAGACCGGCTTCCGGTCAGCGCGATCCGGCGTAGATTGGTCAGCCAACCATGAGCTCGGCGATCTGCTGTGTCAGTCTGCTCCGTCTCGGGGTGCGCGACCTGGCCCGGTGGAATTGAAGAGGCGGAGTGAGTCTGGGAACAATGGCACGCTGGTCGTTTACCCAAGCGAAGATTGCCGTCGCAGCACTCCTCGTCTCGGCCCCTTCCTGCGCGTCCCCGCCTGTACCGGATCCCTCCAGATCGGATTCTGCCGTTGATCCATTGCCGTCCTGGAATGACGATGCTGCAGTGGGCCACCGCGGGAACCGGCGCCCGCTTCGCGCTCTTCGTTCATCACGACGACGCCGAGCGCGAGTTCCCCTACGACCGCGACGACAAGCTCCAGAGGTTCAGCGTGGCGTGGGACACCGCGATGGCGCGGGGCTCGACCGTGGTGAGCATGAAGGACGACTGGAAAGTCGTGTATCCGGAAACCAGATAGCTGGAGGGGAAGCCATGGCACGCCGGTTTGGTGGAAAGATCAGCTTCGACATCCGTGATTCGAAGCCCGCGTGACCAGGCAGTACGCAAGACAGAACCCGTTCAGGGGCGGCCGGATCTTCAAGGTGACGTACTCGGGCGCGGGAGCGGCAGGGAAGGGGTGAACGATGGCTGAGCGGGTCACGGGACAATCGATACCGGACGAAATCTCCGTCGAGCTGTCGATGCGGCGGACCGGGATGTCGTTCCAGCGCACCAGGATGAGCGCGGACCGCACGCTCATGTCGGTCATCCGCACGTCGCTCTCATTGATCAGCTTCGGCTTCACAATCTTCCAGTTCTTTCAGAAGGTGCGCGAGGCCAACGAGGCCACTGGCGGAACGCACGGCGCGCGGAATTTCGGGACCACGCTGGTCTGGGTCGGCATCCTCATGCTGATCGGCGGGATCATCTACCACATCCTCTTCATGACCGGACTCCGGAAGGAGCGCCAGGCGATGAAGGATGCGGGACTGGTGCACGCCGAGAGTCTCTTCCCGCCCTCGATGACGCTCATCACGGCCATTGTGCTGCTGGTGATCGGCCTGACCGCGGCGATGAGCATCGCGTTCAGGGTAGGCCCGTTCGACTAAGAGTAGCGCGCTGACAAACACGGACGTAGAATCGCCCAGTGAAGCAGTTTCGGTCACCTTGAGTAGAAAGGCAGTGCACGGCAACCAACGAGGGGGAGAGCATGGCGACACGCGCGACAAAGAAGACCGGATCGGGGAGTCCCAGGAAGCCGAACATTCTCGTCATCTGGGGCGATGACATCGGACAATCCAACCTCAGCTGCTATACCCGCGGACTGATGGGGTATCGCACGCCCAACATCGACCGCATCGCCGAGGAGGGGATGCTCTTCACCGACTCCTATGGCGAGCAATCGTGCACGGCGGGACGCTCCTCGTTCATCACCGGTCAGAGTGTCTACCGGACCGGGCTCTCGAAGGTCGGGATTCCAGCGGCACCGGTTGGGATGTCGGACAAGCTGGTCACGATCGCCGCGCTGCTCAAGGAACAGGGGTACGCCACCGGCCAGTTCGGCAAGAACCACCTAGGCGACCTGAATCACATGCTGCCCACCAATCACGGCTTCGACGAGTTCTTCGGCAACCTGTATCACCTGAACGCCGAGGAAGATCCGGAACAGCCGAATTATCCGCCTGAGCGGGATTTCCCCAATTTCCGCGCGACCTTCGGGCCTCGCGGCGTCATCCACGCCTGGGCAACCGAGAAGGAAGACAAGACGGTCATGCCGCGCTGGGGGAAAGTGGGCAAGCAGCGGATCAAGGACACCGGTCCGCTCAACAAAAAGCGCATGGAGACCTGTGACGACGAGTTCGTGGCCGCGGCGACGGACTTCATCAAGCGGCAGAATCGCGCCCGCAAGCCCTGGTTCGTGTGGCTCAACACGACCCACATGCACTTCATCACCCACACCAAAAGGCGGAGCATGGGCCAGGCGGGGCGGTGGCAGTCGCCCTACCACGACACGATGATCGACCACGACCGGAACGTGGGCCAGGTGCTCGACCTGCTGGACCAGCTCGGCATCGCGGAAGACACCTTCGTGATGTACTCGACCGACAACGGGCCGCACCGGAATACCTGGCCCGATGGCGGCACCACCCCGTTCCGCAGCGAGAAGAACACCAACTGGGAGGGTGCCTTCCGCATCCCGCTCCTGGTGCGCTGGCCCGGGAAGATCAAGGCGGGATCGGTGTGCAACGACATCATCCAGCACCACGACTGGCTGCCTACCTTCCTCGACATGGTGGGGGCGCTCGACGTGGTCGACAAGCTCAAGAAGGGCTACAAGGCGATCGGCCGCACATACAAGAACCACATCGACGGCTACAGCTTCCTGCCCTACCTGACTGGCAACGGGAAGAAGGGACCCCGCAACCTCTTCTTCTATTTCAGCGACGACGGCGACCTGATGGCGCTGCGATACGACAACTGGAAAGTCGTGTTCATGGAGCAGCGGTGCCACGGGACACTCCAGGTCTGGGCCGAGCCGTTCACTAGGCTTCGCCTGCCGAAGCTCTACAACCTGCGCACCGATCCTTATGAGTTCGCCGACGTCACGTCGAACACCTACTGCGACTACTGGATCCAGAACGGCATCATCGCCCTGGTGTCGCAGGCGATCGTGGCTCAGTTCGTCGATACCTTCAAGGACTTCCCGGCGGTTCAGAAGCCGAACACGTTCACGGTGGATGATGCGCTGGCCAAGATGAACGATATGGGGTCCGGCGGCTGATCGTGCTCGAGTCGTGGAACGACGGCGCGGCGAAGTCTGCCATTCTTGATTTCGTCGCCCGGGTCACCAAGGACGGCGGGCCGGACTTTGTCCGTCCCGCCGAGCGGATCGCCGTGTTCGACAACGACGGGACGCTCTGGTGCGAGCAGCCGTATCAGGTCCAGGTCTTCTTCCTGATCGACCGGGTGAAGGAGCTGGCCGCGGAGGATCCTTCACTCCGGGAAAAGCAGCCGTTCAAGGCGCTTCTGGATCATGACGTCGGGACCCTGCACCAGCTGGGGAAGAAGGGCCTCACGGAGCTGGCCTTCGCCACCCACGCTGGCATGAGCGTCGAGGACTTCGCGGCGATCGCACGGTCGTGGTTCGCCGGGGCCTCCCACCCGCGCTTCCGCCGGCGCTTCACCGATTGCATCTACCGGCCCCAGGTTGAGCTGTTGCAGTACCTGCGGGCGAATGGGTTCAAGACGTTCATCGTGTCCGGCGGCGGGCTCGACCTGATTCGCGCGTTCGCCGAGGACGCGTACGGGATTCCTCCCGAGCAGGTGATCGGCTCGAGCGTGAAGTACTCCTTCGCGGTGCAGGAGAAGGGCACCACGCTCATGAAAGAGGCGGGCTTGAACAGCTTCGATGACCGCGAGGTGAAGCCGGCCAACATCGGCCTCCACATCGGCCGCCGGCCGATCCTCGCCTTCGGCAATTCCGATGGCGACCTCGCGATGCTCCGCTACACGAAGACGGGGCCGGGCGTCCGCCTCGCGCTGTTGATCCATCATGACGACGCGGAGCGGGAAGTGGCCTACGACCGGGACTTCAGGCTGAGCCCGCTGGTGGAGGCGCTCGACAAGGCGGGCGAGTACGGCATTACGCTTGTCAGCATGAAGCGCGACTGGAGGTCCGTCTTCCCGGAGAGCGCCTGATGAGGGATGCACTCATTGCAGTCACCGAGGTCGCGGTGGTCGTGATCGACTCCATGGCCCTGCTCATCATCCTGGGCGCGACCATCGAGGCCTTCGTTCGAGGGCTCAAGGTCGCCTTCATGACCCGGTCGGACCAGGAGCGTCGGGACGTCTTCCTCCGGTATGCGCGCTGGCTCGTTGCCGCCCTCTCCTTCCAGCTCGCCGCCGACATCATCGAGACGTCGATCGGGTCCGACTGGGAATCGATCGGAAAAGTGGCGGCCATCGCGGTGGTACGGACGTTCCTGAACTATTTCCTCGAACGGGACCTCGAGGGTCTGAGGGAACGGCTGGGGGAGCGTGCGGCCGCATGACGACGATCGATCCATCGATCACGACGGGCATGGCCAGGATTCCGGGTGGCACCTTCCTCATGGGATCCGACAAGCACTATCCGGAGGAGGCCCCGGCGCACAAGGTGAACGTGGGCGCGTTCTGGATGGACACCCATACGGTCACCAACCGGGATTTCCAGCGCTTCGTCGACGCGACGGGATATGTCACGCTGGCCGAGAAACCCGCGAATGCGGAGGATTATCCGGGCGCGCTGCCGGAGATGCTGGCGCCTTCGTCCGTGATGTTCCGGAAGGCGGACGGCCCGGTGGATCTTCGCAACCATTACAACTGGTGGACCTACGTGGCCGGCGCCAGCTGGCGACACCCGCGCGGGCCGGAGAGCTCCATCGAGGACCTGATCGATCATCCGGTGGTGCACATCGCGTTCGAGGATGCCGAGGCCTATGCGAAGTGGGTCGGGAAGGAGCTTCCCACCGAGGCGGAGTGGGAATTCGCCGCGCGCGGCGGTCTCGACGGGAAGCCGTATGTGTGGGGCGACGAGTACATCGTCGGCGGGAAGTTCATGGCCAACACCTGGCAGGGACAGTTCCCCTGGCAGAACCTGCTCGAGGATGGCTACGAGTGGACCGCCCCGGTGGGGACCTTCGCCCCGAATGGGTACGGCCTCTTCGACATGGCGGGGAACGTGTGGGAATGGACCACCGACTGGTATCAGGTCCACGGTGACCTCAAGCTCAAGAGTCCCTGCTGCACCCTCGAGAACCCGCGTGGCGGATCCGCCGAGGCGAGCTACGACCCGAACGCGCCCAACGTCAGGATTCCGCGCAAGGTGATGAAAGGCGGCTCGTATCTCTGCGCGCCGAACTATTGCCGGCGTTATCGGCCGGCGGCGCGGATGCCGCAGGCGATCGACACCTCCACCTGCCATCTCGGATTCCGCTGCATCGTGCGCGCGGCCTGAAGGAGGGCGAGCATGCAGGCCGACGCGTACGAATTCAGCCTGGTCCAGGTCTTCACCCTGCTGTTCGTCATGATCGGACCCCTCAAGCTGCTGGGACCCTTCGCCGCGGGCACCCGGACCCTGGATGATGCGTCGCTCCGCTCGCTGTCCCTCAAGGCCGCCCTGATTGCGACGGGCACACTGCTAGCCGGCGGCTTCCTGGGCAAGGTGATGCTGCAAAACTGGGGGGTCGGCGTGGGCGCGCTGAGTATCGCCGGCGGGATCGTCTTCTTCCTGGTGTCGGTCCGCCTGGTCATGGAGGAATACGCGCCCAGGGAACCGCCTCGGGACCACTCTCCGCTTACCGCCTTCGAAGCCGCCTTCCCGCTCACCGTCACGCCCTATGGCGTGGCGGGGTTCATCGCGCTGCTCTCGGTGGCGCAGGACCAGCGCCGAGTCGTGGCAATTGTCGTGATCACGCTCCTGGTCCTGGCGCTCGACCTGCTCTCCATGATCTACGTCCGTCCCCTGCTCAAGCACATCGGGCTCCCGCTCAAGCTGCTCGGCGCGGTGCTCGGCGTGCTGATGCTGGCGCTGTCGGTCCAGATGGTGATCGACGGGCTGCAAAGGGCGGGACTGGTCGGGTGAGCTGTCGTACCTGCCTATATTCAGGCTGGCTCAACATCAGGGGTACAGATGTTCCCATTGCTGGTTTCTCTTGTCGCGTTCGCGCCCACGGGCGAGATCTTCGGCGACATTCGCGAGGGCGAGACCTATCTCGCCGAGGTGCCGGTCGTACTCGCATGCGGGGCGGAGAAGGTGGATGGCACGACCGACAAGCAGGGTTCGTTCCGTCTCAAGACTGCCGGCTCCGGCAAGTGCACGCTTACCCTGACGTGGAAGAAGCAGTCCCCGAGCGTGGACGTGGTGGTGTTCGAGCGTCCCACGCGGTACCGCTTGATCGTCGAGGAGGTGGGAGGGAAGCTTGTCCTCAAGCGAGTCTGAGCCCGTGCCGAAGCTGGAAGGGCTGCCAGACAACAAGGATCATTGGGACAAGATGGCCATCATACTGGCCCCCGTGGGCGGTCTCCTGACCGCGATCGCGGTGGCCAGTCTTGGCTTCATGGGTTCCGCCGCGTTGGAGCGGCAGCAGAGCGAGGAGGCGAAGCTCCGGCTCTACTCTGAGCTGATGACCCGCCGCGAGGAGTCCGAAGCGACGCTGCGGAAGGAGATGTTCCAGTCGATCATCGGTTCGTTCTTCGATTCGGCCAACAGCAGCCTCGACACCAGGCTCCTCAAGATGGAGCTCCTGGCGCAGAACTTTCATGAAGCGCTGAGCCTGAGCCCGCTCTTTCTCCACCTCAAGCGGGAGATCGAAAGAGCGAAGGTGAGCCCCGTCGAGCGTCGGGGCTACGAGATCCGGCTGAGTGAGCTGGCGCGCGAAGTCACCCGCAAACAGCTCGTGGTGCTCGAGGCCGGCGGGAAACGGTTCGACTGGACGGTGCTGCTCTCGGACAGCCTCCTCACCGGGCAAGGCTCGGAGCAGCTCGAGGACGTGACCCTGGCCCTGGACGGGATCTCACGGCGCTTCCGGGTGACTCTGCAGCAGGTGGACACGGCGCAGCGCCAGATCCACATGCTGCTGGAAATCGAGACCGGCGCCGAGCGGTACGCCGTGGACTTCGACGTAGGCTTCTTCTCGAGTCCCATGCTCGATAACACGCGGCTCTCCAACGACCAGCGGGTCGCGGTCGTGCTCACCGATCTCAACTCCGCGGGAGCCAATGTGAGCCTGGTGTACTTCCCCGGATCGCGGGCGAGTCTCCGGGAGAAGCCGTACTACGAGGAGATTCTGCGCAAGCTCGCGACCCAATAGCCCTAGCCGGCGATCCTTCCAAGCAAAGCTGTAAACCGAGCGTCGGACCGTATCGGCGCCAGATCTTCGTCTTCTTGCATCAGCCGCCTGTTGGTGAACCCCGCGTCGATCGCCTTGCCCAGGTTGTCGAACGCCTGGTCCGCGTGTCCGAGTCGCGCATGCGCACAGGCCATGTTGTAGTAGGCGTTCACCTGGGCGAAGGGCGGAAGTCCTCCCCGCAGCGCGCGCTCGTAGGCCTCGATTCCCTCGGCGTACTTCCCGCGCTGCACTTCGGCGAGGCCGAGCTGGCTCCAGGTGAACGGTCCGTCGTTGCCGAGGCTGATCGCCTTCCGGTATTGCGCGGCGGCCTCGTCCCAGCGCTGCTCGGCGGCGCGGAGCTGGCCGACGCGGCCCGTCACGTCCACTTCGCTGGCGCCCTTCCGGATTGCGGTCTGGTAGGCTGAATCGGCGGCCGCGAACTCGCGAGTCGCCGTTCGCATCCGGCCGAGCTGCAACCATCCCTCAACATCATCCGGATTCGAGCCGACCCACGCCTGGAGCTTCTCGGCGGCCATCGCCGGGCGGTTCCAGTAGGTCGCGGCGACGACCTCGCGCGCCTGCGAAGGCGGCGAATTGCGCGGGGGCACGGGCCGGAGCCAGGTCTTCCAGAACTCGATCGACTCGATCATCACGCGGCGGGACTCATCGGTGTCTTCCGCCGCGTCGAAGGCGTGCGGAAGCCGCGAACCGAAGACCAGCCGCCACGGGGCCTTCGCTTCGATGACCTTCTGCCAGAGTCCCGCGAGGCGTGCTCCTCCGCCCGGCGCGTCACCTTCGGCCACGATGAAGAGCACCGGGAGGTCAGGGCGCAGGTTCTGCGCGGGAGGCTGGCCGTAGTAGAGCGCGGCCGCGCGGACTCCGCGCCAGGCGCTGTCGCCGAACAGGTAGGCACTGGCGCCGGTGACGTTCGCCGACGCCGCGTACACGCCGATATTCGCCGCATCGACGCCGTGCGAGGCGCCTTTCTGCTCGAGAAACCGGAAGACGCCGCGAAGGGATTCCTGGACCCGGCCAGCATCGGCATCCATGGAGATACCGACCATGCCGTACGCCGCGATCAGCCGCGGCCAGCTCCGGTAGATCTCCCAGCTCTTCACCTTGGCACCGCCGGGATTGTCTCCGATCGCATTGAGGAACACGACCGCGGGCCGCGTCTCGCCGGCCTTGAGGCCGGGAGGCAGGTAGATGTCGAGGTTCTGCGGGCCGGCTGCCGTCGTCAGGTAAGTCACGCCCTCGTGCACGGTGACCCGCGGGACGTCGGGATGATCGAGGACGACGCCGTAGCGGGTGATATCGAGCTGGCTGCGGGACTGCGCGGCGACTGGATGCCAGGCAAGAACGAGGCAGGCAAGCAGAATGACTGGGCGCATGGGAGGCTCCGGACGGACGACGGGCGACGGACTACTGGACTTACGGCGCCCGTCCGGGAGCTGTTTCCGGCTTGGAACGATCTTGCGGTGCTGGGGTGGGCTCAAACCGGGGCGGGCGGGATGCCCGCCCCTAGGCTACGGGCGCGGCGGACCTCGGCGGCGAGGTCTCCCGGGGCGGGCAGGATGCTCGCCCCTACCGGCTTCGTGCGCCGCCCGGCGATCGGCTTTTTCCTTCGCTCGCTGGCGCTCTTCTGCCTTCCGGGTGCGAATCGCCGCGATTCGCTCGCCGATCGGGACCTCGAGCCGGGTCTCGGGCTTGGCCTTGTAGTCGAAGTCAGGCAGGGTCACGCGAGGAAGCCGGGACCCGAGGGCGCGCTCGATGGCCTTGAGGTCGGCTTCCTCGTCCGGTGCGACGAACGTGAAGGCATCGCCGACCGCCGCGGCACGCGCGGTCCGGCCGACCCGGTGGATGTAGTCCTCCGGCACCGGCGGCACGTCGAAGTTGACGACGTGGCCGAGCTCTTCGACATCGATGCCACGGGCCGCGATGTCGGTGGCGACCAGGACACGATACTTGCCGGTCCTGAAGCCGCCCAATGCTTCGGTGCGCTGGGCCTGCGACCGATTGCCGTGAATCCGCTCCGCCTTGAGCCCCTGCTTCACCAGTTGCTTGAACAGCCGGTCTGCCCGGTGCTTGGTGCGGGTGAACACCAGCACCTCTTCCATGTGTCCGCGCTCGAGCAGGGCAATCAGCAGGGCCGACTTGAGGTCCTGCGGTACCGGGTAGACAGCCTGCGTGATGCCGGCGGCCGGTGCCGCCTTGCGTTGCAGGCTGATGGTCACCGGGTTCTTCAGCATGTCTCGCGTGAGCGCAACGATCGGTGCCGGCATCGTCGCGCTGAAGAAGAGCGTCTGCCGCTTGGCAGGAAGATTCCTCAGGATCCGGCGTATGTCGGGCAGGAAGCCCATGTCGAGCATCCGGTCCGCCTCGTCGAGCACCAGGACTTCGAGCCCGCCGAGCCGGGTGTAGGGCTGCCGCATGTGGTCGAGCAGTCGTCCCGGAGTCGCGATCACCACGTCGACCCCGCTCCGCAGCGCGTGCTCCTGCGGCCCCATGCCCACGCCGCCGAAGATCGCCGCCGAGGTGACGGGGGTGTGCACCGCGAGATCCTGCAGCTCCTCCTGGATCTGCGCGGCGAGCTCGCGGGTCGGCGTGACGATGAGCGCGCGCGTGGTTCCGCGCGACTTGCCGAGCAGCCGGTTGAGGATGGGCAGCAGGAACGCCGCCGTCTTGCCGCTCCCGGTCTGGGCACATCCGAGGATGTCGCGGCCCTCGATGGCGGGAGGCAGCGCTTCGGACTGGATCGGGGTGGGACGGGTGAAGCCGAGCTCCTTGATGCCGCGAAGGAGGCTTGGGTGCAGCTTGAAGCCGGTGAAAGGCAATGAAACTCCGTCTGACTGGTGGATTTACACGATACTCGTGAGTGTCTGGCGGATGAAAAGTACCTCATCGTTGTTGACGGTGTGGGCCATGTTCGGGTACAGCTTCATCGTGACAGTGGCGCCCATGCGTCGGAAGACCTCGGCCGATTCCTCCACCCGCTCAACGGGAATGTGGTTGTCGATGTCGCTGCAGCCCAGGAACACGGGGGTTTCCTCGAAGGAGCCGGGGAAGTCCCACCCGGCTCCCGGGGGACCGATGAGCCCGCCGCTCAACGCGAAGACCCCGCCATACCTCGCCGCGTGCCCCGCGGCGTATGTGGAGGCGAGGCAGCCGCCCTGGGAGAACCCGAGCAGCAGGATCCGTTCGCGGGAAAGTCCGCGGGCCAGGAGGTCATTCACCAGCCCGTCGATCACGAAGTAGCCCGACGAGATGCCGGGTTCGTTCTTCGCGATCTCGCTGAGAAAGCTGTAGGGGTACCAGGTGTTGTTGGCCGCGGCGGGTGCCACATAGTGCACATCCTTGAGGCCAATCAGCGAGACCAGCTCCAGGACGCTGCGCGGCATCGCGTTGCGACCGTGGATCATGATCATCGCGGCCCGCGCGTCCTCCGGTCGCGGTCCCCGGGTTTCGACTGGCTGTCCGGCGTGTGGTTGCATCGTCTCAGCGTCTCAGCGTCTCAAGGCTACTTCGGGGAGTCCTGCCTCGATCTCGGCGCGGTCGGGTTCTTCCCAGGGCGGGAGCTTCAGTGCCTTGCCCAAGTCTTCCACGCTTTCGTCGGATGTGAACCCCGGTGATATCGTGGCGATCTCGTAGAGCACGCCCCCAGGCTCGCGGAAGTATATCGACTGGAAGTACTGTCGGTCACGCACTTCGGTCACTCCGAATCCGAGTCGCACCAGCTTCTCGCGTACCGCGAGCTGGGACTCGCCATCGGGAATCGCCATGGCAACGTGGTGGACCGTGCCGAGGCCATTGATCCCCCGGGACATGTTGGGGGTGTGGAGCAGGTCCATCGTCTTGCCGGGTCCGCCGCCGTTGATCGCGACGCGAGTGGCCTTCTCGTTCTGTTCCGCGACCTCCCAGCCCAGGACCTGGGTGAGGAAATCAATCGAGCGCGGCAGCTCGCGGAGCATCAGGTTCACCCCGTAGAGTCCCCGGATCGCATGCTCGGGACCGAGCTGGTCGATGGTCCACGGCGTGCGCGTGTCGCGGTCGGTGGCGACCAGCTCGATGAAGAGGCCTGACGGGTCGGTGAACATCAGGAACTCGTCCCCGAACCGCTCGCCGTGAGCCAGCTGGGTGAGGCCGTGGCCGATCAGTCGGTGGCTCCAGAAATCGATCGAGTCCTTGGGTACCGCGAACGACGTGGTGCTGATCTGGCCGGTGCCCTGCGATCCCTGCGCCACGCCCTTCCCCTTGTACGGGAATGTGGTCCAGATGGTGCCGGGCGTGCCGGTTTCGTCGCCGTAGTAGAAGTGGAAGACGTGATGGTTGTCGAAGTTCACGGTCTTCTTCACCAGCCGGAGTCCCAGCAGGATGGTGTAGAAATCGAGGTCCTCCTGCGCGTCGGCGACGGTGGCGGTGACGTGGTGAAGGCCCTGAATGCCCGTTTTCATTAGATTCGCCTTGGAACGGTACTGCCCGTGGCTCGTCGTAACCACCAACTCCCAACCATGATCGTGGTTTCATGCGCGGAACGCTACTCCTGATCCTTGCCATGCCAACCCTGGCCGCCGCCCAGCGGGCGGTCGAAGGCAATCGCATCATTTCAAAGGCCTTTCCCGCAGCGGTCCTCGAGATCGCGGAAGGGATGACCTACGCCGGCACCCAGAGCTTCGACCTCTACGACGTGGCGAACGCCGAGCAGCATTTCTACGTGGAGCGGGATGGCGACCGGGTGAAGCGGATGCTCTGGATTCAGTTCGAGGGATACAAGCCGGACAACTCGAAATCCTACAATTACCCGGACCCCATACTGCGCCACTCGGGACAGGCCTGGCACTGGCGGGTGGGGCCATTCCACTTGCCCGAGGCCGAAGCGCGGCCGGAGTCCGATGGCGCGCGGGCGCGGGCTTTCATCAAGGCCAAGGGCTGGACGCTCGGGCCCGACGTGGCGATGGAGCGGCTGGTCTGGATCGTCGACCTGCCGGCCCGCAACGAGCTGATGATCATCTACATGGAGGACCTGGCGGATCATGGCTTGACCGCCGCAGACCTGCGGGTTGGCGGGAAAGCCGTCGATCGCTGGCCCAGGTTTGCGTCGGAATTGCAGCAGCGCGCGCTCGCGAGCTTCGCAGTGAGCAGTGAGCAGTGAGCAGTGAGCTGTGAGCAGTGAGCAGTGAGCAGTGAGCTGTGAGCAGTGAAGGGGTGAGCAGTGAAGGGGTGAGACCTTTGAGACATTGAGACCTTTGAGACGGCCCCTCAGAGAAGATTGCGCAGCAATCGGGCCATTGATTTCGTCATGCCCCCAGGCGGCGGCAGCAGCTTGTCCAGCTCCGCCTGCGTCTCCGGCCACTCCGTGAGGCCCACCAGCAGGAAGAAGTCGACCAGTCCCGGCAGCGTATTCCACCCCGTCGTGGTGATCTGCACTTCGCCGTCGAGGTACATGCTCCGGTAGTTCATGTTGGTGGAGCCGACGGTGAAATAGGTGATCGATCCCTCCGCTTCCTCCCGCGTGATCGTGCGCGAAAGCGCCTGGGCCAGCGCGTGGAAGGCGCGGATCATGTCGGGAGGCGCGGCGTGGACTTCCCGGCGGTTGCGCGGGTCGCCGTCGCTACTCGCCAGGTACATGAAATAGTGCCGCAGCACCGGTCCCCACTCCGGAAGCACCGCCAGCCTTCTCCAGGTTGCCGCGCTGATGAAGAAGTTCGCCTTGAGGTGGAGCTTCGGCTTCCCGGAGCTGTCGGCGGCCACCAGGTACTTCTTCTCCGTGTCGCCCGCCTCCCGAAGCGTGGTATCGATCCGCCGCATCTCCGCACTGATCGCCGGGTTGCGGGGGTAGACGTCTTCGAGGAAACTGGCCTTGAGCCCGAGGACCTGATGAACCCGGCGCGACAAGTCCCCGACGCCGGATTGCGGCGCGTAAAGTCCCACTCG
>DATEOL010000204.1:0-3225 GCA_035274025.1 Gemmatimonadales bacterium
CGTCAAACGACATGGACTTATGCGGATAGCTTTTTCGAGGGCGCCCCCCCACCCGCTCGGTGTAACGATCCTAACTGACCCACCACCCGACAGACGACCGTCGACCGTCGACCGTCGACGGAGAGGGTATCTTCATCTCCCCTATATGACTCCCGCCAAGCCAACAACGAGTCGCGCGCTCCGCGATGCGGTGGAGCCCATCGCCCTGCTTGGGTTCACCGAGCTGGAGGCGACGATCTACGCGTGGCTGGTGCAGCATTCCCCGGCGACCGGCTATAAAGTGGCCCGCGCGGTGGGGAAGCCGATCGCCAACACCTACAAGGCGATCGAGGCGCTGCAGCGGAAGGGCGCGGTACTGGTCGATGAGACCGGGAATCGCATGGTCCGGGCCCTTCCACCCGAGGACCTGCTGGAGCAGACCGAACGCGATTTCCAGCGCCGCCACCGCGAGGCAAGGAGCGCGCTCAGCCGGATCGACATTCCCAAGCCGTCGCCGGACGCCGGGGTCTACGCGCTGACATCGAGCGATCAGGTCTACGACCGTTGCCGGAAGATGCTCGCCAAGGCGCGGGCGGTGGCGTTGATCGACGTGTATCCGGGGCCGCTCGCGGTCCTCAAGCCGGCGATCCAGGCCTGTGCCAAGCGGGGCGTGAACGTGGCGGCGCAGGTCTACCAGAGCGCGACGATCACCGGCGTCGAGACTGTCGTGCACGGACAGGTGGACACGGTACTCGAAAAATGGGACGGGCACTGGCTCAACTGCGTCATCGACGGCGCCGAGCTGCTGATCGCCTTTCTCGCGCCCGATGGCGAGACGGTGAACCAGGCGATCTGGTCACGGAGTCCGTTCCTCTGCACGGTATTCGGCAGCGCGCTGGGCGCGGAATTGCTGGCCTCGCGGCTGCAACGCCTGGTGCTGGAGCACCGGCCCGACGAGGAAGTGCGGGAGGCGATCCGGAAATTCAGCCGCTTCCGGGCCCATGAATTACCCGGATACAGAAAACTCACTGCGAAAAAGTAAGCAGTAAGCAGTAAGCAGTAAGCAGTGAGCAGTAAGAAGTAAGCAGTAAGCAGTTAGCAGTTAGCAGTCACTGCTCACTGCTCACTGCTCACTGCTCACTCCCGTCGATCGCGAATGCGATTACGTAGTCGCCGATCGGCAGATCCATCTTGCCATGCCCTCCCGCCGCGATCACCACGTACTGCCGTCCGCCGGCCATGTAGGTCATCGGCGTCGCGATGCCGCTTCGCGGCAGGGGCGCGCTCCAGATCTCCTCGCCGGTCTCGGTGTTGAACGCGCGGATCCGGTCGTCCATCGCGGCGCCGATGAAGACGAGGCCTGACGCCGTCAGCAGTGGGCCGCCGCCGTTGGGCACGCCGATCTTCTTCCCCCGAAGCGATCCGGCGCGCTCCAGCCCCTCCGGAATCGCACCGAGCGGGACTTCCCATTTCACCTGGCCTGTAGGGAGGTGGACCGCGGCGAGGGTTCCCCATGGTGGGGGATTGCACGGAATGGCCGACGCCGAAGACTCGAGTGTCTTGCGGCGCATCCCGTATGGTGCGCCGGTCATGTTGCCGTATTCGTAACCCGGCTCCCGCGCTCGAAGCGCGCGCATCGAGTCGCGCGGAATGAGCTGTACCAGTGTGGCGAGTCGCGACGTGTTGAGGACAAGGATCTGCCGGGCCGGGTCGAAGGCGGCGCTTCCCCAGTTGGTGCCCGACGCATTGCCGGGATAGGCGATGGTGCCCTGGAGATCGGGCGGCGTGTAGATCCCCTCGTTCCTGTACTTCGCGATCATCGCCCGGCATTCCTCCCGCTCGGCGTCGTTGATGCCGAACGCGTCCTCCGGCCGGAGCCGGCCTTGTGGCATGAGAGGGCGGGGCAGTGTGGGGAAGGGCTGGGTCGGATGGGCCGGCTCGCCCGCAACGCGCGTCGCGGGCACCGCGCGCTCCTCGACCGCAAAAATCGGCTTGCCGGTTTCGCGCTCGAGCAGGAAGAGCGATCCCATCTTGGTTGGCTGGGCCACCGCGGCGACGTCGCGCCCGTCCTTCCGAACGGTGACCAGCACCGGTTGCGCGGCGTTGTCGTAATCCCAGAGATCGTGATGCACGGTCTGGAAGCCCCAGACCAGCTCGCCGGTCGAGCCTCGCAGCGCAACGACCGAATTGCCCCAGCGATTGTCTCCCGGCCGCCGCCCACCGAAGAAATCGGGACTCGGGCTGGTCGTGGGAACGAAGAGGAGGTCGCGCGTGCTGTCGACCGAGATCACCGACCAGGCGTTCGCGGCGCCGATCCGGGTCCCGTCGGGAAAGTCCGCCACAGGGTTCCAGTGCCAGCGCTCCTGGCCGGTGCGCGCATCCCACGCGCGCACGACGCCGTTGCCGGTGTAGGAGCTGAAATTGTCGCCGATCGCCGCCCCGGTGACGACGAGGTCGCCGATGATGGCCGGGGGCGACGAGACGTTGTAGTCGATGTTGCCCGACATGCCGATGCCGACCCCGAGGTCGATCGTGCCGTCGGTGCCGAAGCCGGCGCACTTCAGGCCGGTGCGACCGTCGATCGCGTGCAGCCGCGCATCGGCGCTGGCGAAGAAGATCCGTAGGGCGCACGCGGAGCCGGGGGCCGCGGCTTTCGAATCGCGCCAGGCGGAGACGCCGCGAGACGTCAGCTCCGAGAAACGCCGCGAGCGATTCACGCCGGCGTCGAAGGTCCAGCGCTCCTTGCCGGTGGCGGGATCGAGGGCGATGACGCGCCCGAACGCGGTACTGAGGTAGAGCGTCCCGTCGACGAAGAGGGGCGTCGCCTCGAAGGTGATCTTCGCCGAGTCCCGGGCGCCCTGGCCGAGCTCGCCGGTGCGATAGGTCCAGGCGACCTTGAGCCGGGAGACGTTTGCCCTGGTGATTTGCGTCTGGGGCGAGAACCGCGAGCCGCCGCGGTCGCCGCCGTAGGCGGGCCACTGGTCGCGCTGCGCGCGGGAGGCCGTGACGTCGGGACGCCGGGAAGCGTGGGCCCCACCGGGAGGGAGGAGCACAAGAGCAACAACCAGCGGAATCCTGAACATGCCATGAACATACCTCCCGTCGCCCCCCCGTCCCGCCGTCCCGCCGTCCCACTTCCCATTGAATTTCGATGGGAAGCTGCTACCTTCCCATCGGATTCAAATGGGAAAGACCATGGCCGGCGATCTCGAGCTCCTGCGCGGCACCCTCGACGTCCTCATCCTC